>CAOKEO010000009.1 GCA_948467495.1 uncultured Clostridium sp. | reverse complement strand
ACCTCCAATACGGACTTTCACCGATTAGCTAAACGACATGCCTGTCGCACATATTTCAAAGAGGGAACTTAAATTTTAAAAAGTTCCCTCTTTTGGATTTTACAGCAGTGAACCTTAAAGCTTTACGAATCAAAGGGATCGTAAATCCGGGCAACTCTACTTAATGAAAACCAGGCGCCATTCTCATCGTAAAAACCGCCAAGACGTTCTCCAGGGCGTTCCAGATGTACTTTGCCAATTATGCAATATTTTACACTTAAAAAATATTGCAAAAACAAGACATCTAAATAGTTATGGAGACATTATCTATGTTCCTATGTCCCATCCTTTTTCAATCATTGACTCCTCTATTTCATTTACTCTTTTCATAACAGAAATCATTAATTTCGTCAAAACCACCCTACTGTTTTTAATATTTAGAGCAATTCCCTTAGCAAGACAAGCATCTCTTAATTGAAAATATTCTCTCTTTAAAATTGGAAGCATAGACAAAGAAATACAAACCAATAATTCAATATCATCTGTATTCACATTTAGCCATTTCAAAGGCATGCAAAGATTTTTTATCGTTCTTGCAATTCCTCTTACTGTTGTTGTCTTCGAATAGATATAAGTAGCGTTACACACCAAAATCAACTTAACTGCTACCAAAAGAGCATATTCATAATTAGATATCAAACAATTTATGAGAACTGTTAATAGAATAAATGGCAACCATTTTACGATATTCTGAACGGCATCTCCTGTTTTTATTTTTAAAAGTAACATAGCCAATAAATTCAACAAAAAGACTACCAATAAAAGTAGATTCGTATCGATAAAAAATATAAAACTAGCATATAAAACAAAAATGATAAATACCATAATACTGTTCTTCCTAATCTGACATTAATTTAGTTATCTTTCAAACTGATATCTTTTCTTTTAACTTTCTAACTAATTCATCTATGGAATAATCTTGTAAATCCATTTCAATTCCTTGTTCCCTTAATTTTTGTACCAATTCTACTATGAGAGGAACTTTCATATTATATTGTTCCAATACATCCAAATGATTCCATAAATCTTCTCTTTTGATTTCTGCTACAATTTGTCCCTCTTGCAATATAATAATCCTGTCTGCTAACAGCATTTCTTCTGCCACATTGGTAATATATAAAATCGTATATCCTTCTTTTTTCAATTCTTCTATGATATGATAAATTTCCTCTTTTCCTTTGCTATCAATCATGGTAGTCGGTTCATCAAATACAATATATTTCGGTTGTTTGGCAAGCACTTCAGCAATCACAATCCTTTGCTTTTGCCCCAACGATAGTTCATATAAATCCTCTTTGGATTTATCCTTCATATGTACTTTTTCAAGAGAAGTTTCAATACGTTGTTTGACCTCTTTTTCATCTAAGCCTTTTAAAGCAAAGGATACTTCATCTGCTACATTGTTAAATATAATTTGATTTTCGGGATTTTGAAATACAATTCCTATTTTCTTTCGTATTGCTTCTTTATTCTTCGAGTCTGCCATATCCAAATCATCGATTAAAATCTTTCCTTTTTTGGGTTTGATAATTCCAGAAATCAGCTTTCCTAAAGTTGACTTACCAGAACCGTTTTTTCCCATAATAACAACGGTTTCCTTTTCCGGAATCGTTAAATTGATTTCTTTTAAGATATCTTGTCCTTTTTTGTAACGATATGTTACCTCATTTATACTAATCATTTTCGCCCCTTATATATGTGTTAAATGGTTTTCTTAATGCTCTTTCTAAGAAAACCATAAGAATTACCTTGATTGGTATCATAACCAATTCTTTTACGATTCTAGATGCCATTAATACCATAAATGCCTTTCCTGTTGTGATACTTAGCCATAATGTATTTAGTCCTATATTAGCAATAACAGTTACTAATACAACTGCTATTATCACTCTTACGATAAATTGTTTATCTGTATAGGTATCGTTTTCTTTTTTGTATAATAAAAATCCATAAATCGCTCCTGCCACTGCTGTTGTGATGGTATATCCAATAAAGAATGAACCATAGGGAAATAGCGTTGCTCCCATTAAATCAGCTAATACATTAATTAAGATTGTCCATTTTGGTCCTAACCATATGGCACATAACATGGTTGGTACAAAAGAAAAACTAATAGTTACAATTGGTGTTTTAATCGATAAAAATCTGGATAATATAATAATAAGTGCTAGTAATAAGGCTGATAAGATTATTTTTTTATTTTTTGACATTTTAAATTTCTCCTTTCAATCTGGGGTTAGGGACATTATCTACGTCCCCATGTCCCATCTCCCTATTTCATTTTTTCCTTCATCTTTACAAGTGTATTCAAGGCATCTATCGGAGTCAATTCATTCAAATTAATTTTATCCACTTCATGAGCAATTTCAGCTAGTTTATAATGATATAAATCAAACTGTCCTTCCACTTGTTTTTTATCTTGTTTTTGCTGTTTTTGACCAGTTAAAATATTCTTTCTTTCCAAAGAACGCAAAATCTCGTCTGCCTTTTGGGTCACCATTTTCGGAACACCTGCCAAGCGAGCTACATGAATTCCATAGCTTTCATCGGTTCCACCTCTGACAATTTTTCGCAAGAAAATGATGTCTTCTCCTTTTTCTTTTACAGCAATTGAATAATTTTTGATACCTTCTAGTTTATCTTCTAATTCAGTTAGTTCATGATAATGAGTGGCAAACAAAGTTTTGGCACCACATTTTTCCTTGTCAGCAATAAATTCTGCCACTGCCCAAGCAATGGATAATCCATCATAGGTGGAAGTTCCTCTTCCAATTTCATCTAAGATAACTAAACTGTTATTGGTGGCTTCTTTTAGAATGGTAGCTACTTCCATCATTTCTACCATAAAGGTACTTTGTCCCATGCTCAAGTCGTCTGATGCTCCTACTCTTGTAAAAATTTTGTCCACTACTCCAATTTTAGCAGTTTCTGCTGGTACAAAGCTTCCTACTTGAGCCATTAACGTAATCAAGGCAACTTGTCTCATATAGGTAGATTTACCTGCCATGTTTGGTCCTGTAATAATCGATAATCGATTGTCCTGCTTGTCCAAATACGTATCATTTTCAACAAAACTTCCTGGTCCTAGTATTTTTTCAATAACGGGATGTCTTCCATTTTTAATGTCAATGCTTCCAGAGGAATTCACTTCTGGCATGCAATAATTCATATCTTCAGCCACTTCGGCAAAAGATGTCAAAACATCTAAATGAGATACCACTTCACTTGTTTTTTGCAACCTTTTAATATTTTTAGCAATTTCCTCTCTAATTTGCACAAAAGCATTGTATTCTAAAGTTACTACTTTTTCTTCTGCCCCTAAAATTTGATTTTCTAGGTTTTTCAATTCTTCTGTGATGTATCGTTCTGCATTTGTTAAGGTTTGTTTTCTAATGAATCTTTCTGGGACTTGGTCTAAATACGATTTTGTAACTTCTAGGTAATACCCAAATACTTTATTAAATCCTATTTTTAAATTTTTGATTCCTGTTTTTTCTTTTTCTGTCAATTCTAATTGAACTAACCAATTCTTTCCCTCTATTTGTGCGGTTTTTAAAGTATCAATTTCGTCATCATAACCCAATTTGATAATCCCACCATCTTTGATGGTCATTGGTGGGTCATCGATAATAGCGCCATCAATTAATTCATAAATATCTTGTAATTCATCTAAATTCTCGGCTAACTCTTTTAATAAATTAGTTTCACAATTCGATAGGCTTTTCTTGACCTCTGGCAATTTTAACAAAGAATTTTTTAGAGTTACCATATCTCTGGCATTGGCATTCCCATAAGCCATTTTTCCAGCTAAACGTTCGATATCATATACTTTTTTTAGATTTTCAACCACATCGCCTCTTAACATGACATCGTCTTTTAATTCTTTGACTGCCTCTAATCTTCTGTTGATTGCTAAAACGTCTACTAATGGGTCATTTAACCATCTTCTTAAGCACCTTCCTCCCATCGAGGTGGAGGTTTTGTCTAATACCCATAATAAGGTTCCTTTTTTGGATTTGTCTCTTAATTTTTCTGTTATTTCTAAGTTTCTTCTAGCATTGATGTCTAATGCCATATATCTGGATAATGGATAAACGACAATTTTGTTGATATGGTCTAGTGTCGTTTTTTGTGTGTCCTCGATATAGGCTACTAAGGCATGAATCGCACTAATCGCTAAGGTTTTGTCTTCAAATTTTTCTATGTTTTTATCATGATTGTCAACGATGCTAAATCTTAATGCTAAATTTTCGATTTCTGTTGAGAAGTTTTTGTCATCAAACTTGGTTATGTATAAATCTTCGAATCTTTCTTTTATGGTATCGATTTCTTCCTTGCCATCTGCCATCATAGAATTAACGACTAATTCAGAAGGATTATATCTTGCTATCTCATCTAACAACATGGGAAAATTATGATTGTCTTTGATTTCTGCCGCATAAAATTCTCCTGTTGAAATGTCACAAATGCTGATTCCAAAGTAAATGCCAGATTTAAAAATGGACATGATATAATTGTTTTTTCTTTCTTCTAACATATTACTTTCTACAACCGTTCCTGGTGTGACAACACGTACAACTCCTCTTTTGACGATTCCTTTTGTTGTTTTGGGGTCTTCTAGTTGTTCACAAATGGCTACTTTATAGCCTTTGCTTACTAGTTTGGCAATATACATTTCAGCTGCATGGTGTGGCACTCCTGCCATTGGTGCTCTTTCTTCTTGTCCACATTCTTTTCCTGTTAATGTTATTTCTAGCTCTCTTGCGACTAAAATGGCATCATCAAAGAACATTTCATAAAAGTCTCCTAGTCGGTAAAATAGGATACAGTCTTTGTATTCTTCTTTGGTTTCAAGATATTTTTGCATCATTGGTGAATATTCTGCCATCTACATTTCTCCTTTCAAATACCACATATGTTCTGAAACAATTCTTAAATCTTGCATCGTACCGATTAACTCTTTGCTCCCCTCAAAAATAACCACTTTGTTACTATCCGTCCTTCCCGTCAATAACTCCTGATTATTTTTGCTCTCACCTTCCACTAAAACTTTTTGAATCGTTCCTACATATTTTTGATTATTCTCTTGAATTTGGCTTTCTACGAAAGCTTTTAGTCGATTAAATCTGTGATGTTTTTGTTCTTCTGGAATCTGATTTTCCATCTTATCTCCTGGTGTTCCCACTCTTCTTGAATAAATAAACATATAAACTTGTTCAAATTTCACTTTTCTAACAACATCTAAAGTATCTTCAAATTCCTCCTCTGTCTCTCCTGGAAATCCTACAATAATATCAGTTGATAAAGTCAGATTCGGAATTCTCTTTTGCATTTTTTCCACCAATGCCAAATATTGCTCTTTGGTATATTTTCGGTTCATTTCTTTTAACACTTTGGTGTTTCCAGATTGTAAAGGCAAATGCACTAATTTGCATACTTTATCGCAAGTAGCAATGGCATCGATTACATCATCTGTAAAATCTTTTGGATGTGGTGATACAAAACGAATTCTTTCGATTCCTTCTATCTTATTAATGGCTTTTAGTAAAGTAGCAAAAGAATTGACCCTTTCATGTGGTTCAAATTCAATTCCTTTTTCTTTTTCCATTCTTAAATAAGAATTCACATTTTGCCCTAATAAAGTAATTTCCTGATATCCCTGTTTTGCCAAATCTTTTATTTCATTCATAATATCTTTTGGCTGCCTGCTTCTTTCCCTTCCACGCACATATGGTACAATACAATAACTACAAAAATTATTACAGCCATTCATAATCGTAACAGAAGCCTTGATTTTACTATCTCTTTTAATGGGTAAACCTTCATAAATTTCACCCTCGATGTCAATAATATCTTCTTGCTTTTTTCTTTCTTCTAAAGCTTGATACATGTTTTGTGGAAATTTATGTAGAGTATGCGTTCCAAACAGAATATCAACAAATGGATAGCTTTCCTTAATCTTGTCAGTGATATGTTTTTCTTGCATCATACATCCGCCAATCGCAATAATAATACCTTTTTCCTCTTTTAACCTTTTGAGTTCTCCTAATCTTCCAAAAAGTCTATCTTCTGCATTTTCTCTGACACAACAAGTATTAAATAATACCAAATCTGCTTCTTTTTGATTTTTTGTCCTTTTATATCCCATTTGTTCCAGCATGCCGGATAATTTTTCGGAATCGTTTTCGTTTAACTGACATCCCATAGTTAATATGTTGTATTTTAATGTTTGATTTTGATTTATTTCTTTTATTTTTTGCATATATTGTTTTTGTTTTTTGATTTCCTCTGCATTGTTCACTTTTTACCTCCATGATACCAATGTTTTTCACATTGCCATGATACTTGCTTATTTTATTACATTTTTCTACATTTTGCAAGAATTTTTTAATATTATCGATATTTTGTGTTATAATTAAATTATAAATGTCTATACTGCTTAAATAGTTCATAACAAACAAGTAGTAAATTTAAAAAATTCAGAAAACACGAATGGGAAAAGGAGAAAAAATGGGAAAATTTAGTTCTTTATTAAAAACACATACTAGCAAAAGAAAATACCAATACGATTATACCAAAATATATAAGAAAGGACGTTTTGCAAAATCAGTTGACTATGATTATTTTGAAAATCTATATATGACAGAACTTTTAGACAAAAACAAAAGGAAAAAATATAAGGAAGATTTAGTCTCTTTATGGGGCAAACTAGATATGAAAAGTTATATTGATTACGATTTAGGAAATACCATTAATTTATATTTTGTAAATAGCTTTCAGCTTACTCCTGTTAAAGAGTTAAAGGATTATAACTATATGTATGAAGATAGTCGAAAAATGAATCTTCTAGATATTAAACATATAAAAAATTTGTCTTTGGAAAATATCGTATTTAAAAATTTATATTTAGCAACTTATGAAATCACTGATTCTAATGATGAGTTTAGACCTTATGTCTTACTTTTGATAAAAAATGAAAATGATAGTTTTATAGAAATAGGTTATGGCTATGATTCAAATGATAATGGAAATGTAGAATTATTTATTAAGAGTTTTAATTACCCTATATTTTTGACACCAAAGGGATATATTTTATTTCCATTAACAAATAAAAAAGTTAAGTTAGATGTTTATGATAATATTAAAGATACCGATATTCAAAAATTATAAAGAAATAAAAAACTAAAATACCAACATTAGAAAAAACATCATAATCTAATATTGGTATTTTATATTTCTTACCACATTATGCAAGACCATATTTTTTCTTAAATTTATCTGCTCTACCACCAACTGTTTCTTGTCTTAAATTTCCTGTCCAATATGGATGGCATTTAGAACATACATCTACTTTTAAATCTTTTTTGGTAGAACCAACTTCTAACACATTACCACATGCACATGTGATGGTTGTTTGGTTATAATTGGGATGTATTGCTTCTTTCATTTCCAGTTCACCTCTTTTTCCTGATTAAATAATTTGACTGTTTTTTATCATAACATATTTTTTTTTCTTTTTCAAGTATTATTTATGATTTTGTTCAATTTGTTGTGACAATTCAGCCCCATAGATTTTTACTAGTAAAAGTTTATCTATTTTTTTATTAAAATGTATCACTTCTGAATCGTTACAGTTTGTTCTCCTTGCATATATTCTGCTGAATATAGCATTTCTTTATTCAATGATAATTTATGAATTAATTTCCCCATCACATTAAAAATGCAAGCTACAATCAAAATTATCATCCCAATTCTTTTCCAGTTTCTTCTTAGCATCTCTCTTTTCTCCTTTTTTATAAGAACACTACACATTTATTATACTTTTATTTTTCAAAAATGTCAATAATTTGTCATGTTTTTGGTTACACTATGTTTGGTGATTGAAATGAACAAAAAAAGTTGGATAATAATAGCTATTATCATTATTTTATTAATTGGTACAGGGTTCTACCTTTATTTTAAAAATACTTCTCCAAATTCCAATGAAAGTAACTATGAAGCTGGAAGAACCTCAGCTAATGATACTTTAAAGGAAGAAAAGAACAACAATAAAAACCAAGAAGATTTTTTAAATTCAAATTCTGATGAAAATGAAAGAAAACAAGGAATAGCAGATGCACAAAATAACTCATCTCCTACTACAGAAGAACAGATTGCTACTTTTTCCACTAAAATATATACCAAAGATTCTGCCCGTCAGAATAATATCTCCATTACTTGTAACACTTTAAATGAAACTATTGTAAAAAACGGCACTACTTTTTCCTTTTGCAACACCGTAGGAGCTTCTTCTACCAGTAAAGGATATCAAAAAGCTGATATTTTCGATAAAAATGGAAATAAGAAAAAAGGATTAGGTGGTGGAAATTGCCAGATTAGTACTACCTTATATAATGCTGTTTTATCTGTTCCTAGTTTAGTTGTTACCGAAAGACACGCACATAGCAATTATGTGCCATATATTGCCAAAGGAAAAGATGCCGCAGTTGCTTATGGTAGTTATGATTTAAAATTTAGAAATGATTCTGGAAATGATGTGAAAATTTTGGCTTCTACAGACGGTGCAGCTGTTACTACTACTTTACTTGCCATAAAATAAACCTATTGGTTTTATATATTAGAAAGTCAGCCTGACTTTCCTAAGATAAAATAAGAAACGCAGATCCTAATGCTAATCTGCGTTCCGAGGTTTGTCTACTGTCGTTATTCTTTGTATCCAATTGCAACAACAGGATACTTTCCCTGATCCAGGTTTTTGAAATGTGCCTTATATTCCAGATAGTTTTCCACAATATAGTTTGAAATCCTATCTGTATCGGCTCCTTCTGGTAACATCACTTTAATACTTAAAAGCTGTATGCTACCCTTGTTCTTTTTCTGGCTCCGAAAAAGCGCAACCACTTCTTCTGCCAAATTTTCGGTGCTGTCAATCTTACTATCAACATATGGCACTAAATACTTATACCATAGTGACAAAATAGATTCGCAATCAGATTTCATATGTGCATCATATGACATTTCCTTTTGAGAAATATGGGTACATACTTTATCCGCAACCTCTAATTTGTCTGACAGTAAAACCTTCATTCCAAGGAGCCTAGCATTTCCTATTTGCTGCGTTTGGCTCCGTAAAAACTCTAGTACCTGACTTGCCTTTTTTTTAATTAGCATTGACACGTCCCTCCTTATATATTAGTCTTTTTTTATTATACCATAAAATGGAAGATTTGTCATCTTCTTTTATTTACTGAATATAGTTTATAGTAACTATTCAGAAGTGATATATTCCAATTAGAAAGTTTCTATATTTTTTATTGGTAACTCCCAGCTGCGAACAGTCTGTAATCTTATAACAGACTGTAATCTTGCTGGTCCTCCCGAATTGTTACATCATAAAAAATATAGAAACTTTTATGGCAAAAAACAAAACGCCAGAATAGTTACCATTTATAATAATTGGAGGGATTTTTATGTATAAAATAAAATTATTAATTTCTTTTTTACTTATTATTGCAATTGTATTTTCTTTTACTTTACCATGCTTTGCAGAAGAAACTACCTATGTATGGTCTAGTGAATCAACACCTGTAAATGCTCAAAACACTGATAAAAACACAAATACTAACATGAATAATACTAGCAATAACACAAACGCAAATAATACTGTCAAAAATGACAATGCTACTAATAACACAAACACATCTACCAATACTAGTAATACCACAAATAGCTCAAATACAACTACCAATACGAATCTAACAAATAACACAATTGTTACCAATGCAGAAAATGAAAAAGAAGAAACTAACTCTGACACTTTAAATCTCGAATCTGCATCTGCTATTTTAATCGAGCAATCCACTGGTCAAGTATTATATGAACATAATTGTCATAAATCATTACGACCTGCTTCTGTTACCAAAGTGATGAGCATTCTGCTAATTATGGAAGCCATTGAGGAAGGAAAAATTGCTTTAACCGATTCGGTTCCTTGTAGTGAAAATGCTGCCTCTATGGGAGGTTCTCAAATTTGGTTAGACCCAAGAGAAACCCTAACCGTTGATGAAATGCTAAAAGCTATTTGTGTCTCTTCTGCTAACGATTGTGTAGTCGCGATGGCAGAGTACCTTGGAGGGTCAGAAGAAGGATTTGTTCAAATGATGAATGATAAAGCAAAAGAATTAGGCATGAAAGATACGACTTTCAAAAACTGTCATGGATTAGATGAAGATGGTCATGTAACCTCTAGTTTTGACATTGCTTTGATGTCAAAGGAATTATTAAATAATCATCCTCAAATAACAAAATATACGACTATTTGGACAGATTCTTTACGTGATGGAAAATCAGAACTTACCAATACCAACAAATTAATTCGTAGTTACAAAGGAGCAACTGGTTTAAAAACTGGTTCTACTGGCTTAGCTTTATACAATTTATCAGCAAGTGCCACACGTGATGACTTATCTTTAATTGCCGTTATTATGAAGGCTCCTTCTACTAAAGTTCGTTTTGCAGAAGCACAAAAATTATTGGATTATGGTTTTAATACCTTTTCTTTTAAACAATTTGGTAAAAAAGATGAAGTGGTAAAAACGCTAAATGTTAATAAAGGAGTTCGTTCTCATGTTGATGCTATCTTATTAGATAATGCTGGTACTTTGATTGAAAAAGGAAAAGATAAAAATATAGAACAAAATCTAATCTTAGATGATACCATTTCTGCTCCTATCACTGCTGGACAAAAATTAGGTCAAGTTTCCTTTTCTTTAGATGGGCAAACTTTATCTACTGTAGATATTGTAGCTAAAAATAATGTGGAAAAAATGAATTTGTTTACCATGTCTAAAAAGGTTATTTATTCTTGGATTGATTTGTTAAGGAGCTAAAACAATAATCTCCCCCCCTATAAAGGGGGAGACTAAGTCCAGATTATAACATCTACCAAGGCAGATGTTCTTCTAAGAAATTCTGACATGCGTCTATCATGCCAACTCATAAGATATAGACCGTTATTAACCATTATTCAAACGAAACATACTTATAAACTGCTTCTGCAAAACCGCTATCATCCACACTATGGGTAGTCGTATAATTAGCCACTTGTTTCACTGCATCATAAGCATTTGCCACTGCCACTCCCACGCCTGAATTTTGAATCATATCAATATCATTCAAATTATCGCCAATTGCCATTACTTCTGATGAAGAAAGTTTCAAATATTTTGAAAGTTTTTCTAAAGCTTCACTTTTATTCGTTTTACTTGGTGTAATATCCAAATACTCATATTCTTTATTAATAACCCTATCTTTGTATTGATTCGATTTATTAATTCTATATATCGTTACATTCATCTTATGTTTTAGTTCATCTTGCCAATCACATAAACTAGAAGTACTTGAAATTACTAGCTTAAAAACAGTTGGATGTAGATTTTTTACATATTGTTGTATATTAGGAACAATTCTAAATTTTAAATCACTTTGAAATAGCGAATCCTTTAAAACAAAGTTTCTCAAGTCCATATATAATAATTCTGGTGTGATTACTTCGTTTTCTGTATATAAATGCACATGTAAATTTTTCTCTTTTGCTAAAGAGATACAAGTATTTATTTCTTCTTGTGTCAAAGTTTTTCGAAAAATTTCTTTTCCTGTTTTTAAATCTATAATTTGATTTCCATTTCCAAAAATACCATAACTAGCCTGTAACTCTTTACAAAAATTTTTTACCATAGAATATGGCTTTCCTGTACAAATCGTAAAATCTATATGTGATTGTGTCATATCATGGATGGCTTTTAAGTTTCGAGATGTTATTTGATTATTTTCTCCTATTATGGTTCCATCCATGTCACTGGCTACTAAACGAATCATAAATCCTCCTTAATTTGTCCTATCTTCTTGAATATAAATAAATCTTACCATAAAAAAGTAAAAAAAGAAAGGTTTTTCGGGATAGATTTGTAATTATGGGGTGACTATTCACAGGTGATATATTCCAATTAGAAAGTTTCTATATTTTTTATTGGTAACTCCCAGCTGCGAACAGACTGTAATCTTGCTGGTCCCCCCCGAATTGTTACATCATAAAAAATATAGAAACTTTTATGGCAAAAGACAAGACCTCTGAATCGTTACCACTATCTTCTAACTCTCGTCTTTGATAATGTTTTTACTTCCAAAGTAAGTCGCTAAGAAATAAGCCCCATAAATTGCACCAATTACAATAACTGTTACCACAACAGAAGGTAGTAAATCCTCTGTGCTTGCTAGACCAGCCATCATAGACAACACAAACTGAATCCCAAAAACAGAATGAATTATGGCTAACAGCAATGGCATAGCAAAAAATATACCAATTTGGCGGAACAATGCTCTGTTTATCATGTTTTCATCACACCCAATTTTTCTCAAAATAAAATATCTTTGTCTATTATCCGAGCTTTCTGTTAATTGTTTTAAAGCTAAAATAGCAGAACTTGCAATCAAGAAAATAATACCTAAGTAAATGGAAATAAAAGTAACAATAGTAGCTAATCCAACACTAGATTCCATAATAGATATCTTACTCACGCCATCAATTGTAATCCCTTGCTCATATAATTTTTGCACATAACTAGAAGCATTTCGATTGGTAAACAGTTCTTCTATTTTTTCTCTTTCTTCCTCTGTTGATGCCTTATAATTAGCCGCTAAAAAATATTTTTCTTTATTTTCTTCGGTTAATGGACAATCATCTGGTACTAATATGATTCCTGTATTTATATGACTGGTTGACATGACAATAAATCCTTCTTGACATGCTTGTTCTTTCGTATCATATTGTTTTCCTGCAATAGTAAGTGTATTTTTCTTTTCTAAAGCCTGATTTCTTATTTTTGCCATTGCATCATAATCACAAAGTACGATATATTCATCGTTTTCTAATTCATAAGATGGAATACCATACAAATTTGCTATTTTGTTATAATCGGATATTTTTACAATTTCTTCTGGTGTATCATAAGCCAGCATTGAAAACTGTGCTTTTACTTGTGCTAAAGATTCTCCAAAAAAAGTCCCCATTGTCAATTGATTGCTCGTATAAATTGGAATTTCTACCATATCTTTTAATATATCATTACCCATTCCACTATTTTTCAAGCTTTCTTGTATGGTTATTTTGGAATCTTCCCTCGCTTCTTTGGTATAAATATTTTCTTTTCCATAACGATCAACACTTTGTTCTGGTAAATTAGCTGTTTTGTATAAGTTGATGTCAACTGGGGTCATTTCTTTTAAATCCTTTTGCATGGTATTTCTTAATGACAAACTAGAAGATAAGATAGAAATGGTCATAAATAACATCAAACAAATCACACTCATACTAACTACCATCGTATTAATTTTATTGTTAATTTGTCTTAATACAAACATATTGGTATCTTTCAAATAGACCTTTTTCATGGATTTTATCAAATTTAAAATAAAGCCAGATAAAGACCAAAAGATAAAAATAGTAGAGACCGTTCCCATGATAATAACGGGTAGTATTTTGTCTGCTGTGTCTAATGTCTGAATCCCTCCTGTTACTTTCCAATAAGCATACCCTAATATCGTACTTGCTAAAATAAAAATGATAACACATAAAAATGGATTTTTGATTTTTACTTTTTCATTTTTCTTTAAAGCGGTTAATAAATTGATTAACTTGTATCTGGAAATGGTAATGGTATTAAAAATGGCTACTGCTACATACATGATGGCAAAATAGACACCAGTTTTGACACATGCATTTCCGAGAAAATACAAAGGTAAATTCACTCATATCTGCCTCAAATAGTTTGGAAACTAGAACTGACATCAATTGAGAGGCAAATACTCCCATTACAATTCCAATTCCTAATGAGATGATTCCAATTAATATGGTTTCGATTAATATAATTTTAGATATTTGTGTTTTGCCCATTCCTAAGGTCATATAAATACCAAATTCTTTTTTTCTTCGATTAATTAAAAAATTGTTGGCATATACAATCAGTAATCCTAAGATAACTGCTACAAATACAGATACCATCCCAAGCATACTAACCATCAATTGAATCATTTCTCTGGAAGATTGTGATACATTGAGCATGGCTTCTTGACTATCTAAGGAGTTGAACATGTAAAAAATGGCTACCCCTAATACTAGTGTTAAGAAATAGATAGCATAATCTTTAAAACTTTTTTTCATGTTTTCAAAAGATAACTTAAATAACATCGTTTAAATCACCTCCAAGAAGTGTTTGTACCTCAATTATTTTTTCAAAGAATTGCTTTCTCGTATCATTTCCTTTGATTAATTCATTAAAGATTTTTCCGTCTTTGATAAATAGAATACGATTGGCATAAGAAGCGGTAAAAGCATCATGGGTAACCATTAGAATGGTTGCCTTCATTTTCTGGTTTAAGTATTCAAAATTTTCTAGTAATTGTCTGGCTGATTTGGAATCTAAAGCACCGAGTTGGTTCATCGGCTAACACTAATTTGGGATTGGTAATAATCGCTCTTGCAGATGCAATTCTTTGTTTTTGCCCTCCTGATACTTGATAAGGATATTTGCTTAGAATCTCTCGAATTCCTAATTTTTCTGCTATTTCTTTGACTTTTCTGTCAATTTCTCTCGCCTTTATTTTTTGTATGGTTAAGGCAATAGCTATGTTTTCATAAGCTGTTAGGGTATCTAATAGGTTAAAGTCTTGAAAGATAAATCCTAGTTCTTCTCTCCTAAATTTATTTAATTGATTTCCTTTTAGCCTCGTGATGTCTTTCCCATGTATGATAATGTGTCCTGCTGTTACTTTGTCTATGGTTGAGATACAGTTTAAAAGTGTGGTTTTTCCACTTCCAGAGGCTCCCATAATGCCAACAAATTCTCCTTTGTCTACCTCAAAACTAATGTTGTCGATTGCTTTGCTTAAGTTCGTTTTGCTTCCATAGTATTTTTCTATGTTTTTAACTTCTAAAATTTTTTCCATTTGATAAAATCTCCTTTCTTGTTTTAGTTTAGTTTTTTTCTTGAAATTTATCTATTTTTTATGAATAACAAATCGGGGGATCAGCAAATTATAAACTGTTACCAAATTTTACAAAATTTGGTTTACAGTTTGTTATGTAGCTGGGAGTTATGAATAAAAATAGATAAATTTTTTTAAAAAAGCTAAATAATATTGTTCTATTTTAAGTATAAATCATTTTTCTTTTAGGTAACATCGATTTGCCTTACAAAAACCTTACAGTTTTGTAATGTAAAAACGCACCCTCCAAATACCCTAATATTTGAAGGATGCGTTTTTTCAATGACAACATCATCAATCCGAAATGCTACCAAGGAAATTTTAAGGGACTTTCTCTGCATCTCATAGGAATGGCTTCTATTTTTTCTACCTCTTCTTTGTTAAAACGCTTTCTTTTCATTCCAAAGAAAAGACCATTGCCATAATAAACATGAAATGTTGCATTATTAGAAAAATGATTTAGAAGCAATTCTTCAGCACAACTCTCTTCTGGTGAAAATCTGGAATCTTTACCAAAATATTTCCACACAATTTTGCATATTTCTGTAATCTTTTTGGCTATTTCATCTAGTTCCTTTGGATGATAAAATTCCTCATTGAATTTTTTCTCGAAAATTTCAAAGAAAACTTCTTGCCGTTGTTCTGCATCTGTAAATACAATTTGAGTCATATAGTGCCACATTATTGTACTTATACAAATTACTTTCGAATTCCTACTAATGGTAAGTTTCCAGATATGTGTATTTGGATTCCATTCTAATTCAGCTTTTTCTTTTTCGAAATCCCATTCACCTATGTCAACCTCCCAAGTTTTTTCTCCATTCTTCATGTTGCTTTCCCTCCTTTAAGTTGTGACTTTCTTAAAATTATAGATTAAAAGAAAGTAGTGGTGATGAACCACTTTAAAAAATGTTAATTACTACATTGGAATTATAACAAATTTCACATAAAAAACTTTTGTGATTTTATAAAATCAGCAATTTTATTTGCCAAAATTTCTTCCACAAATCTCTGATTTGGATGCCAGCCATCCACACAATATTTTTCAAAAAACTTCCTTTCCTTACTTATTTTTCTAAAATTGTATAGCTCCCTTGTGGAAAAACCAACCTTATTTCTGTCCCTTCTCCTTGTGTTGAATTCAGTTCAATGGCAATACCAAGCTTATCACATAGCTTTTTACACAAATACAAGCCAATCCCTGTCGATTTCTTGTTGGCTCGTCTTCCATTTGTTCCCGTAAAGCCTTTTTCAAAAACTCGCGTAATTTCTCCCTTTTTAATACCAATGCCATTATCTTTCACATATAAAATCACATTCTCTTTTCCCAATTCTGCATACATTTCAATTTTGGAATGACTGTCTTCTTTTCGATATTTCACACTATTTTGTATTAGTTGATTTAAAATAAAAACAATCCATTTACTATCTGTATTAACACTTAGCTCTAAATCATGTATATTGATACTTATTTTCTCTTGAATCAATATATTTTTGTTTTTCTTAACACATTCATTTACCATATCTTTCAAATTACTTTTTTTAATGTAATAATCCTTTTCTACGGTATTGCTCCTTGCATAGAAAAGAGCTTGTTCCGTATAGTCTTCTATTTTATCTAATTCCTCATCAATGCTTTTCGTAATTTCATTTTTGTTGTTTTCAATCACCATTTTACTGGCTGTAATTGGTGTTTTAATTTCATGAATCCATAATTCAATATATTCCTTATAATCTTCTTGTAAATATTTATATTGATTTACCTTCTCTAACATAGCTTTATCGGTCTGTTCTAATACCTCTTTTAATAACTTTCCCTCCATAAAATTAGGATTTTTGATTAATTCATTGACTAAATATTTTTCGTCTAATTCATCTAGGGTATGAAACACATTTTGATAAAACTTTCTTTTAATAAAATATTCCATGCTAATTCCTATCCAATAGAATAGAATCAGGATGATTGGAATATAAAATTTGATGAAATTTCCTATTGGATATATGGCTAAAAATATCTCGATTGTAATAAGAGCAAATAACAATAAACTAATAGTTAATAATTTATCTTTTAAAAAATCTGTAAATCGCATTTTAGAATCCTTTCTACTTTGTTTAATTATAATCTAATGTTTTATCAATCATTTTTGTAATACCGCGTAAGCGACCAGCCACTGCATACTGTCACTGTAACAAGCAAGCTTTAACAGTGGACAGCAAAACGAGCTTTTGGCAAATAGCAGTTGGAGCAACCCACACAGATTTTCATTTAATAGGTTGCGACACACAAGGTATAAAAAAATGATTGATACAACAATTAAATTCATAATAATTACAACAAAATATAACCTTGTCCTCTTTTCGTCTGTATTAATTCTTTTAAGTCCAATTCCTCCAACTTATTTCTCAATCTAGTAATATTAACCGTTAAAGTGTTATCATCTATAAAATTCTCGCTATCCCATAAACATGCCATAATCTCTTCTCTTGCTACAATCTTGTTTCGATTTTGTACGAGATATTTTAAAATTCTGAACTCGTTTTTGGTTAATTCTATTTCTTTGCCATCTTTTTCGATTGTACTTTTATCCGTATTTAAAACAAAATCTTTTGCCTCTATTTTGTCTTGGGCATTGGTTCCTATATTGGTTCTTCTTAATACAGAAGCTATTTTTGCCAATAAAATTTGAAGATGAAAAGGTTTCGTAATGTAATGGTCTGCTCCATAGTTTAAACTTAATAATTCATCGATTTCATTGTTTCTGCTAGTTACGATAATAATTGGCAGATTGGATTGCTTTCTTATTTCTTTGCATATATATTCTCCATCTACATTAGGTAAATTGACATCTAATAGTAACAAATTTGGATTTCTATTTAAAATGTCTTGTATCGTATGGTTGAAACTTTTTAGGGTTTCTGCTTGATACCCATTGTTGTTTAAAAATGTTTCTAATTCGTTCCTTAATTTTTCGTCATCTTCTACAATTAAAATTTTTTGCATTTTAACTTCTTTCCTTTCTTAAGGCTCAAATGTGGTTAGAAAACAATCAAATTTTAATTTTTTAACCTTATTTTTTCCTAGTTTACAGTATTATCATAACACTAAAATATCAAAAAAAGCAAATAATGGGAAATTACTTGCTTTTCAAACTATCTTCTATTTTACTTTTTTATCCAACCATACAATCCTTCTATCAAAATAGCAACTACTAAAACAATGATGACAGCAACCGTAAAAATTGGAGCAAACAAAATACTTATCAATAGAGCAATGCCACTAACGACAAAAGTATAGCCTAACATTCTAACTATTTTTCGATATATTTTTTCATCTTTTGGCATAGGATGAAATTTTTCTTTTGCCATTTCGTAACTCATTTTAGGAAGGTAATTTCCTGTTAAGATAAAGAAAATACCGATTACCAAACATACACTTTTTCTAACATCTACTGTACTGCCTAATGGGATTTCAATTAATATAGTAGATACTACGATACTTAGTATTGGTACAAACCATTTTATAATGGTAATAAATCTTGGTCTTTTTGTCTTTTTGTTTTCTTTCCAATCCGTTATAATACAACAAAAAATTTGCACCCCTGTTAAAATAAGGGGTATGCCAAATAAGGCAAAATTCTTGGAAGCATAATTGTCTGCTTCGTTGTTAATATTAAAGTGAACTGGCATTTGTTCTGGTAGTTTTTGATAAAATATAATTCCTAAAACAATAGGTAATAAGCATACAAGGCTTGTCATGATTACAATTTTCCAATTGATATTTTTCATTTTATTCATTCCCTTCTTTCTTCCTAAATCGATAAATCCATGATAATACATCTTCAAAAACAGATGTGTTTAATTCATAATAAATAAAATTTTTGTATTTATTTTCTGTAATTAAATTCGCTTTTTTTAGTTGGGATAAATGATACGAGACAGTCGCTCCTGTGAGATTGAATTTTTCTGCAATTTCGCCTGCCGATTTTTTTTCGACTTTTAGCATTTCTAATATGTCTCTTCTGACTGGGTCTGCTATTGCTTTGATTGTTTCTGACATTCCCATATTGACCACTTCCTTTTTAGTATTTAGAAATATTTCTAAATAGATTATACTATGGTTTGTTTAGTTTGTCAATAACTATTTAGATTTTTTTCTAAATAGTTATTGTTTGTGTTACATATTTTATTATTCCTATATACTAGTTAACTTGTCATCATTTGCTTTTTTATTTTTACTAACCTACTTTTATCAATATTAACAATTCTTAAAATTGTATTTTCATCTATATTATTTCTTAGCATATTCATAATAATATTATTTTTTTCTTGCTTAATTTCGGCCTCTTGCTTTTCTAGTTTTTTCTCTCGTTCCTTTACTTTCAACTCTTTCTCTTTTACTTTTGACTCTTGTTGTTTTACTTTTGATTCTTGCTCTTTTACCTTTGATTCTTGCTCTTTTACCTTTGATTCTTGCTCTTTTACCTTTGATTCTTGCTCTTTTACCTTTGATTCTTGTTGTTTTACTTTTGATTGTTGTTTTTTAACTTTTTCTTCCATTTCAAATACTTCATCAATCTTTTTACTTAATATCTCTGCAAACATACTATCTCCTCCCTTTTCTTGATTTATTTGCAACTCTTGTATAAACTTATTATACTTTTTATCACTTAGTTTGTTTTTATAAACATATTTTATCATCCTTTGCAAAAGTTCTTTGTGTTTATCTTCCAAATGTCTTTCCATTATTAACTCTAAATATTCTTCTAATTCTTCATAATTCCTTGCCTTTTCTAATAACATTACTTTTGTTAAAAAGCCTTCTTTATCTAATAATTCTTGCTTTGTATATTCATTTACATTAATAAATTGAAAATTTTCAAAAAATTCTGGTTTGCAACCAAGTAATTTCTCTTGCTTATCTATCAAATAATTGGCTTTCTCCCATTTTTCAGTTCCTGTATAAATTACAAATGAAATGACAGATGGCAATTTATACTCCTTTTGTCTTAATTTTTCTTTCTCTGTTGCACTTTCTATAATCGCCCATTGATACCTCATAATTCTATATGACATGGCTGGTTCTATTGTTGACTGTTGCTCAATTAGGAAAAATATATTTTGATCTTTCTTTTTATAAATTATATCAGATTCTATACTTTGAAAATTACCTGTTATAAATTCTCTATTATACTTTTCCAAATCATCTTCTTTTAAAGCATATTTCGTATTGGCTAACTTTAACCTTTCATTTAAAAATGTTACCACTTCTTTTTTATCGTCTAACACGTCTTTAAAAATTTTATCATGTGGTTTATTGACTTCTTTTCTATCACTATATTTTTCTTCTGTGTCACATAACATAAGCACTTCATTATATTTATTTTTCTTGAAAAATTTCTTATAATATATGTAATCATCATAAGTAAATTTCTTTATTTCATTTATTTCTTTCATTTTACCTCCTTTTTATTCTTATGTCAATTTTTATATTGGAGTAAATATACTGTTTGCTTTATCTCTGCTGTATTTTGCTTTCATTTTTACATTTTTTCTTCTGTTTTGTTTTTTTGAAAATTGGATTTTAAAATTAGATTTAACTTTTTATTTCGAAATAACACTTATATACTACACTATCTTCCAGTATTTGTCAATCTCTTTGTTAAAAAAACAAGCAGCCATTCACAATAACTACTTGTTTAAAATTTTAATAATACATTAATCCACTAAAGCAATCTTATTCTTTTCTAAACTCTTTTGAACATCAATCACTCTTTGATTCGAAGAGCCACAATACTTAAGCTTAGGGTCTCTTAGCTCATCCACATATTGCCCATCCACTAAAACATCTATATACTTTAAAACCTCTTTATCTTTCAAATCTTTATCAAACAAAAAACCTGACCATGACCATATCGTTTTATTGGGAAATTTCTCTTTAAAAGCCTTCGCAAGCTTGGTGGTTGCCTCTATATTTTTAAGATGCATTGGTTCTCCTCCCAAAATGGACAACCCTTCTATATTTTCATTGTCACATAATTCTAATACTCTTTTAATCGTATCCGCTGTAAATTCCTTACCACCATTAAAATCATGGGTTTCTGGATTAAAACACTTTTCGCAATGAAACGCACAACCTTGCATAAAAATTGACACCCTTACACCTGGTCCATTGGAAATATCCATCTTTCTAATCTTATTATATCTCATTTCATTCTTCCCTTCCCTACATTGTTAAACTAAAAATAATAAAATTGAAAAAAGCGAATTGAAAGTAATTGAGTTAGAAATGCTTTATAAATGAATGAGGGATGTCACAGTACATTAGCTTGAACGAGCATTTTCAAATTTATTATTTTTAGTTTTAACACACTATTCATCATCCTTATTATCAATATGAAGAACCCTTTCCTTAATCTCCTGTGTTCTACCCTTATTCCAAAAATTGCTTCCGATATAGCCACAAGTTCTCCTTGCTACATTCAAAGTATCATGATTTCGGTTACCGCAATTTGGGCAATACCATTGTAAATCATCATCAATCAAAATCTCGCCATCAAAACCACACTCTTGGCAATAATCAGACTTTGTATTCAATTCTGCATACATAATATTATCGTAAATAAAACGAATGACTTGTAAAACTGACTCTAGATTATTTTGTAGATTTGGTGTTTCAATATAGGAAATCGCACCACCTGGACTCAATTGTTGGAATTCGCTTTCTAGCTTCAATTTAGAGAAGGCATCAATCTCTTCAAACACTGGTACATGGTAAGAATTGGTAATATAATCTTTATCGGTAATGTCTTTAATCACACCAAATCTCTCCTTTAAGCATTTAGCAAATTTATAAGTAGTAGACTCAATTGGTGTTCCATAAACACTATAATCCATATTTTCTTTTTCTTTCCATTCTTTACACTTGTCATTCATTTTTTGCATTACTTGTAGACCAAACTCTTTTCCTTCACCATTATCGGTATGACTGTGACCTGTCATATATTTAACACACTCATATAATCCCGCATATCCTAGAGAAATGGTTGAATAGCCATCATGTAATAATTTATGGATGCTCTCTCCTTTTTCTAATCTTGCCAAAGCTCCATGTTGCCATAAGATTGGAGCAATATCACTGGTTGCTTTTGCTAGTCTTTGATGTCTTGCTTGTAATGCTTTGTGACATAACTCTAATCTTTCCTCATAGATTTTCCAAAAGGTATCTAAATCTCGGTCAGAAGATAAGGCAACATCTACTAAATTGATAGTAACAACGCCTTGATTAAATCTTCCATAATATTTGGATTCTCCCTCTTTATAGTTTTTCGCTTTCGAAGGGTTACCCTCTGTTGTCCAAGGTGTCAAGAAAGAACGACATCCCATACAAGGATAACAATTTCCCTTACCGTCTTTATCAATTTTTAGTTCTTTCATTTTCTTTTCAGAGATATAATCTGGTACCATTCTTTTGGCAGTACATTTTGCTGCTAATTGGGTTAAATACCAATATTTGCTACCCTCTTTTATATTATCTTCTTCCAAAACATAAAGAAGTTTTGGAAAAGCTGGTGTTACATAAACACCTTTTTCATTTTTGAAGCCTAAAATTCTTTGATTTAAAAATTCCTCAATTATCATAGCTAATTCTTCTTTGTATTCTTCGGTTTCTCCTAAATACATACAAACAGATAGAAATGGTGCTTGTCCATTCGTATTTGTCATAGAATTGACTTGATAATTAAAGGTTTGTACACCATCTGCAATTTCTCTTTTAATATCTTGTTTCGCATATTTTTCACAAGTCTTTTTGTCTAATCCTCTTTCTTCATATCTTTTCTTGTATTTATTAAAACTATCTCTTACAAAAGGTGCTAAATGGCTTAATGTTATGGTTGCTCCCCCATAACTTGAACTAGTTACGGCTAATATAATTTGTGTCGCAATCGTTGCCGCTGTAGCAAATCGATGTGGCTTTTCTATCATAACACCATTGATAATGGTTCCATTTTGTAACATGTCATCTAAATTGATTAATTCACAATTGTGTAAAGCATTTTGTGCAAAATAGTCGGCATCATGGAAATGGATAATTCCTTCATCATGTGCTTTTACAATATCTTCGGATAATAAAAATCTTCTGGTAATATCGGTACTGGTAATTCCTGCTAAATAATCTCTTTGTGTAGTAACAACTTTTGCATTTTTATTGGAATTTTCATTGTTCCAATATTCGCTTTCCCCTTCAATTAATTCTTTGATAGATTGGTCGGTTGTATTGGCTTTTCTGACTAATTCTCTTGTATAACGATAGGTAATGTATTTTTTGGCTAATGAATATTTGTCAAATTCCATCAACTTTTCTTCTATGATGTCTTGTATGTCTTCTACTAACATTCTTGGCTTATCTAATTCTTCAATATATTGAATAATTTCTTTGATTTGTTCTTTCGAAACTTTATCTTTTTTTACTACTTCATTATTTGCTTTTTGTATCGCAACTCTTATTTTCTCTGGATCATAACTAACAATTGTTCCATCTCTTTTTATAATTTTCATTTGCTATTTCCCCTTTCGTTAATAAAATTACTAGTCTGTCATAAGTGTATCATACAAAGTTTATTATATTTTTTATGAAGTAACAAATCGGGGGGACCAACAAATTATAGACTGTTACAAAATTTTCAGACAAATCTCGCTTTGTAAAAGCGTAAAGATTTGTCGACGCGAAAATTTACAAAGTAAATTTTCTGTGCAATACTACTATTAAGTTATTTATAACTTAATAGTTTTGTTTACAGTCTGTTATGCAGCCTAAGAGTTACAAATAAAAAATATAATTAACTTTATGAAATATATTTAAGACAATTTGTAAATTTGATAAAAAAATTATACCACAAAAAGAGAAAGTTTTTGTTGCAATTGCAACAAAATAGGAGTAAGATTTTTCTAACCTTACTCCTTCAAGGAAAACTGTTTTTATTTCATTTATATTACAATTGTGTTACAATTTTATCGTTAATCATTTGGCAAATTAATCCAGCTGATTTGTCGACTCCTAAGGTATCACTATTAATACAAATATCATAATTACTAAGATTGTGCCAGTCCTTTTCTGTATAATATTTGTAGTGATTGCTTCTCAATTTGTCAATTCTCTTAATTTCCTTTTCAGCTTTTGTCTGATTTAATCCATAAATCTCGGTCGCTCTTTTTACTTTATCTTCCATATTACTGTACACAAATACTTTGATAACATTTTTTCTATCTTGTAAAATAAAATCAGCACACCTACCAATAATGACACAAGACTCTTTTTCTGCTACCTTTTTAATTAATTCTGATTCTTTAATAAATAACTCATCGGCATTATTCAGTCCAGAATAGTAGCCATTATTTAATCCAGCCAAACTATTTCTTTTTTGTTCCTGATTTTCAATATAATCTTCTGCTAATCCTGTTTCTTTTGCTATTTGTTCGATAAATTCTTTATCATAAAATTTAATACCTAATGTATCAGCAATTAACTTGCCAATATATCTTCCCCCTGAACCATATTCTCTAGAAACCGTAATGATAACTTGTTTTTCTAATGGATTTCCTGTATGTGGTTCATCTTTTAAAGTTTGACTTTTACTATTTCCTTGTTTCAAATGTTTTAATTCGAACCATAATAAAACGGTTGCTACCACAAAAGCTAAGCCATCTGCAACTGGTCCTGCTGATAAAACTCCCATAATACCAAATGAACTACCTAAAATGACTAATGCTGGTATTAAGAATAAGATTTGTCTGGATAAAGACAAAATGGCACTTTTGATACTTTTTCCAATCGCTTGGAAGAAAATTCCAGAGGGAATTTGAATTCCATTACAAATGCATAGTAATAAATAGGTTCTAAAAGCTAAACAAGCAAATTCCATATAATTTTCATCTCCACTACCAAAAATAGAGATTAATTTGTCTGGTATGGTTTGGAATAATAGGAAAGCAATCGTACTAATCACAACACTTAATCCTAGTACCGTCTTTAAAGCTGTTTTTACTCTATCAAATCTTCTTGCTCCATAATTATAGCCAAATATTGGTTGAGTTCCTGCTGCAATACCAATGATAATGCTATTTAAAATTTGGCTAATTTTCATAACAATTCCCAATACCGTAATGGGAATGTCAGAACCAAATTTAGATTGGGCTCCATATTTACCTAGTAAATTGTTTTCAAATGCCATCACTACCACAAAACTCATTTGGGTAATGAAACTACTAATTCCTAAAGCTGATACTTTTTTGGCTACCTTAAATTTAAACTGGAAGGTTTCTTTATTTAAAGTGATAGATTTGAATTTTCTAATATACCACACATTTAAGACAAAGGTAACAAATTGACTAAAAATAGTGGCAATGGCTGCTCCTTCTACTCCCATTTTAAAGATAAAGATAAAAATTGGGTCTAAAATGGTATTTAAAATAGCTCCTAATACCATGGTTGTCATTGCATATCTTGGGCTACCATCTGCTCTAATAATAGAATTTAAGGCCATTCCTATCATCATAAAAGGTAATCCCATACTAATTATTTTTCCATATTGTGTGGCATATTCTCTTAGATTGTCTGTACAACCAAATAAATTTAATAGTTGTGGTAAAAAAGTTAAACTGACAACACATAGAAGAATTGCTACCACTGCTGATAATAGAATGCCATTTCCTACTCCTTTGGCTGCTTCTTCTTTTTTGTTTTCTCCTAATTTTAAACTTAAATAACTAGAAGCTCCATCTCCTAACATCAAGGAAAAAGCTAAACAAATCATGGCTAATGGAAACACCACATTGGTTGCTCCATTTCCTAAATAGCCTACTCCTTGCCCGATAAAGATTTGGTCTACTATGTTATACAGTGAATTTACTAATAAGGATATGATACAAGGAATTGAGAATTTTTTGATGAGTTTTCCTATTTTTTCTGTTCCTAGTATATTTTCTTCTTTTTCCATATTCTTTCTTCCTCCTTTTTCTTTTTGTGAATTTTGCTTATTACATTGTTATTAGTTGGGTTGGACGAATAACAATTGTTTTTGATAGGGACTTAAAAAGACAACACAAATATGTCGTGTTGGCTTTCTGCCCCGCTTTACAGCGCATGTTAGATTTTATCATAATTGAGAAGGTTTGTCAATTGTGATTTTGTTCTTTTTTATGTGAATTATTTTAATTTGATTACTGTTCAGCGTTATTAATATTCCTTTTTATTTTGTCTTCCATATACCCAATCGCATGTTTTCTCATTTTTTCCATTTTTTGTTTGGTATCTCTATTTTTGTAATCCAATCTATCGATTATCTTATGAATGTAATCCATCTCTTTTATATAAGCTAAACTTGATATAAAATTAAAATCAAATAGAAAGGCTATATAAGAAACCCAAAAATCCATATAAGTATTTCTATCTTCCCTTATAATCACTTTACTATCCATAAAATCGTGAAACACTTTATCAGAAATGATATCATTTTCTAACATTTCCCTATTGGCGTTATCAATTATATTTTCAAAATCATCTGTTGCCTTTACTCTAAAATTATCTATTTTATCGGCATCTCGAATTATTTTAGCATGTAATAATTCCCTATCCTCTAAATTGTTCTCTATGGTTAATTTATTATGATTTAAAATGGATTTAGAAATAATCCTATCATACTGTTTCTCTTTGATAAAATTTCTAATAAGCTTGTTTTTAAATAAGATATCATTCCCCAATATCGCATGGTCAGTTGTTTTACTATCAATAAAACAATCAAAGCTTTTTATTTGCTCAAATCTTCCTATATCGTGTAGCAAAGCAATCAATTTTGCTAATTCTATATCTTCTTGATTTAATGATAACTTTTTTGCAATATATTCACTTGTTTCCACTACACCATAGGTATGTCTTATTTTTAATTCAATTTTTCCATATTCGACATCATAGTCTTGTATGTATTGTTTAAAAGCAAGTTTTGCTTGTGCAAAATTAATCATTAACTTACCTCTTTCTTATTTTTCACATCATTTTTATAAATACTCATCATACTTGTCAACAATAAAATGATATCTCCCATCACAAGGAACCAACTATGATAATACGAATAATATAAGCCATAGAAAACACCTGTCGTAATTCCAGATATCCTTACTAGTTTCATATTCGTTTGCCATAAACAGTAGGTTCTAATAATGCTACCTATTGTTGGTAAAAGAGAGATATAGCCATTCCAAGTATAAATACAATTAACAATAATAATTCCTTCAAATATCATAAGTACTAAAACATATACTTTTTTACTAATCTTTTCACTTTGCATAAAAATAAAGGTTCTGATAAAATTGATAATACTTAAAAATGCACCTGTAAAAGCACCAATGATAAAATCATAAACTGCTTCAAAAAAGCAATTTAATGCTTGCACTCCTAATGATTTTTTTCTGTCTTTGATACAAATACTTAAAACTAATGCTATAAAAGCTAAAATACTAAATATCATTTTTTACTCCGTTTCTTATTCCATTTTTTCCAAAATCATGATTGCTTCAATCTCAAATACCCCAATTCCTCCCAAACATTATAAGCTAGATTTAGGCGAAACACCAAAGTAGGCTTTGCACCAGCTCTGTTCTTATCTACAACGCAAGCATAATACCTAACATCTGGATCATCCAATTTCTTTAAATCAAAAAATTTCGTATCCACTTCATTCAAAGAATACTCATAATTTTGTAAGGAATCTCTATGAATTTGTTTGATTAAAGCTAAGGTGTCTAATACTTCTTTAACCGTTCTACTAACCGCTAAATCATTGACCGTTAAATTAACTGGCAATGTGTCGGTTTCTGCTAATTGTAAAGTCGCACAGATATAAATGCCAAAATTTTGTGCTATGTTAGAAAGAATCGTTGCTGTTTTTTTCAATTCCTCTCCAATTCCAATATTGGCTGTATCTGTTTTTAAGGTATCATAAAATACATATTCTATTTTTTCTTTATAATAATAATTCATTATAACTTTTTTCAATTCATCATTGGTATGGTCTGTTATATTGATAAAATGAATCGAATTGTTAATTTGTTTATTGACCCAATTGGTAACGGTAATGACATCTTTGAATTCTTGTGAAACTTCTAATAATCTCTTGGCAAAATCTTTTTGTTTTTCTTTTTCTTCTTTTACCACAAAGCCTTTTTCATCGGTTTTTACTTTTTTAGGATTATCTGGTCTAAACTTGAATTCTAACAATTCTCCTTCTGTTTTAGAAATTTCAATGCCATGTTGTTTTTGAATTTCCTTATTATTTAAAATCGTGGTAATCAAACATAACCTCATTTTTTCTTCTGACATTTCATTGGAAATTACTAATACTTTTTTATGATGCACAAAAGCAGTATGTGCTGCAATATCAATAGTAAATCTACTCTTTCCAGCGTTAGAAGGCATAGCAAATGCCATCGTCTCTCCCTTTCGAATTCCTTTAAAAACTTGGGTTAAGACAGGAAAAGGTAATGGTAAACCATTGGTTAAATTGTTATCTCCTAATTGTAAAAAGCTTGTTAATCCTTCATTTAATACTGCTCTTTTAAATTTTTCGGTATCATTAACTTGTACAACAGCACTTTCGACCTCTTCTACTGACATCTTATCATATAATTCATATTCTTTGATTTCCATTACTTTTTCTTGCATATTTTGAATGGGTATCGCTAGATAATTTTTTCTTAGGACAAATAATTTCTTTAAGTCAATATAAATTTGTTCCATATCGTAATCTTCATCTCGTACTTCTTTTTTTAACTTGCTTTTTAGTGCATATACTTTTTCATTATCTTTGGCAAAACTAAAACCTTTTTTGGCTTGTTCTGTTGTATAGGCTCCTCCCTCTGTAAAGATGATACTTTTATAAATGTTTAATAATTCTGGGTCTTCAAAATAACAATCTTCATACACATAAAAATATTTTTTAATCAATCTTGGGTCTGTTAATAATAGTCCTATATATTGTCTTTCTAAATCGTCATCACTTAACTCTTTCGGAAACAGTCCTGTCATATCTGCTCCCTCTTTGTCCTCAGAAACTGGATTCGTTGTTTTCCTTTTTTCATTGGCTAATGAGTTTTGCTTCTTTTGTCCTAACATTTCTATTTTCTTTAAAGAAGATATATAATCTCCTCGTGATAAATCTCGTTTAATTTCTTCAATTAACTGAACATTGTCATCCGTTATCGGTATATTGTTAATCAATTCATATAATTTATCGATTTTCTCTTCATTCATGTACTGTTTCCTTCCTTTCTATCTTTTGTTTTCAGCAGATTTATGTTTAATCTATTCTACTTAATTTATCTTATAGTATTTTTTCAACACCGCGTAAGCGACCAGCCACTGCATACTGCCACTGTAACAAGCAAGATTTAACAGTGGACAGCAAAACGAGCATTTATGCGAGTGCGATTTGGAGCAACCATCCATATTAAAAATCTGAAGGTTGCGACACCAAGGTGTTGAAAAAATACTATAAGATGAATTAAGTTAATAAGATTAGTCTATCTTCCGCCACCGCCACCGCCGTCCACCGTCCGGCCACCGGCCACCACCAGAGAAGCCTCCTCCGCCTCCTGTGGCAGAAGAATAAGCACTAGACATGGAATTTGTAATCGCATGTGAAAAACTATTTGAAAAATTGGTATTCATCATAAGATACATATAGCCATAAGTATTAACATTCATTTGTTCTGTTATATTAGGATAGACAATTTTTAATTGTTTTAATACTTTATCTGCAATACCAAATACGGTTGCATAAACCAAAAACTTTTCCCATATCACAATTTCTGGAATTTCTCTTTTATCTAACATAGAAAAATCTTCCATATATTTTTTTAGCCCTTTCCATTTTGCGTTTTCATCTGTTCCTTTTTGGGTTAATACATTGGTTTTTGTTACTAAAATGGCAAAAACAATAAGTTGAATTCCTGTTGATATCATAAATGGTATCATCCCCATTGGATTGACATCTTTTGTGGCTATTAAAATCCCAAAAAGAATGATTGAGAAAATTAGCAATAACAAGGATAATATAGCAAATGCAGTTATATTAGTCTTTTCCTGTTTTCCTTTCTTATCGGCTAATTCCTTTTGATATAATGCCTCTTCTGTGTTTTTATCGATTTCTTCTTTTAATCCTATTACTTTACTTCCTGATCTTTTAATATATTTTTCTAGTTTTTTGGTTGTAATTTCGTTAGGATTGCCATTGTGTTGACATGCTTTTTTCAAAAATTCAAAAATTGCCTTTTCGTCTTTTTCTGTTTCTAAATCTTTTGGACTATTTTCTAATATTTTGATGGTAATAAGTTTGTCATTTACTTGAAAATCTATGATTTTCTTTAGACTTAAATCTAACAAAGTAGCCGAAAATATCCTTCCTATTCCGTGTACTACTATTAAAGCTTCCTATTTGTTTCGTAAAAATAGCTAACGCTTCTGCTGGTGTAGTGTCTTCTCTTGGCATTTCTCTAAAATATTCTATTTCTTGCGTTGGTACTAGTTTTTTCCTTGTTTTTATTTTTTTTACATTTTTAATAATCGATTTAATACTAAAAATTGTTAAGATAACGGCAACTAAATTGATTACTATGGTTGCTATTAGCTTCGTATTTTCTTTACTTTTTCTTCTTTCATTGGCTTGATTGGCCCATTGCGTTTCTTCTTGAACAACTTGTTCCCATCTTTCTGTATTTTCTCCTCTTCCAGAATCGATTATCATTTCGGTTGGAAATAATGTTCTTACTTCTACATATCGCCCAGAGCGAAATTGGTTAATGGTAAATTCAATTTTATTGGTATCGGTTGCATAGATTTCGCCATTTAAGTCTTCGGTATGACCCCAAACTTTAATATTTTCTTTATTATTGGCATGTGTTGGTAGCAAAATTGTTCCTGTTATTTTTTTCGCATTTATTTCAAATTCTTTGCCTACAAATTGCCAATATAATTCTGCATAATCCTTATATTTAGCTATGGCATCTTCTACTTCATAAGAAAGTTCATATGTTTTGGTTGCTGAATTATCTTCTAATCCTACCCCCCATGCAATTTCAAATTCATTGTCTTTGTTTAATCCACCAAAATAATTTCCTTTTGGTAAATGATAACTCCATTGATTTTGCTGTGTTAATAGGTCACGATTTCCTTTGGTTGTATCTGTTACTTTTACATTGGTTATATTCGAATATTTTGTTTTGTCTCTTTTGAATGTCTTATACAAAGTATTTGTGTCATTGATTTTAATATTCCATTTTTCTGTTACCTCCATACTTCCATCTTGATTGACTTGTGCTTGAAAGTCTAGTTGGTTTAGATATAAGTCACTCGATGAAGCTTGTACTGGTTGGGTGGCTAATAAAATGCTAACTATTCCTATTATAAAATAAGTTATGGTCTTTTTCACTTTCTTCTCTCCTTTTTTGTTGTTCTTGATAATTTTTTAATCCTGTTAATCTATTAATATTTTGCAATTCAATTCCAGTAGGTAAACCCCAGCTATGTTTTGAACAAAAAATATTAATAGATTAACTTATTTATAACTTTTTTTACATTATATACTTTTCCCTTTTTTTAGGCAATAGCTTTTTTCAGAAAAATATGCTATAATCGTAACTATCATACTGATACAAGGAGGAAAATCATGGCATTTGATGGAATTGTAACCAAAGCAATTGCTTCTGAATTGCAACAACTAGCAGGAGCAAGAATTGATAAAATCTTTCAACCTAACAAAAACACTATTTTATTAGGTTTTTATTTAGATGGTTCAAATTATTTATTAAATATATGCACAGACGCCCAAAACTATCGTATTCATTTAACAACCCATTCTAAAAGTAATCCCAAAGTAGCCCCTAACTTTTGTATGGTACTTCGCAAGCACCTATTAGGACTACATATTAAAAGTATCACTACTAACAACTTAGAAAGATTAGTAATCATTGATTTAGAGGGATTTGACGAGGTCGATGATATGATTGCCAAAAGGTTAATTGTTGAGTTAATGGGAAAACATTGCAACATGATTTTATTAGATGAACAAAATGTTATTATTGATAGTTTAAGGCACATTCACAATGAGGACAGTACAAGAGTAATCGTTCCTCATGTTAAATATGTGTATCCGACAACAAGCAAATACAACTTTTTAGATTGTCTTCATTTCCAAGATTTTTATGAAAAAATTGCATCCTCATCAAAAAATGCGATTTATGATGTTTTTAATGGTATCAGTAAATCTTTTGTAGAGGCTTCTATGTCCCGTCTTGGAATAGAAACCTTCCAGCAAAACAGTTTAGAAAAACTATATCACTATTTACAAGGAATTGTTCATCGAACAGATAGCAATTTATTAGACTTTGCCATCATAACTGCTAAAAAACGAGACTATTTTCTGATAGAAGCAGAAACCGAATCTTCTCCTTTTCATTTAAACTTTTTTCTCGATGATTTTTATCATGAGAAGGAAACTTCCGAAGAATTTAAAACCTATCGTGATAGCATTTTAAAAATGATTTTAGACCTTTTAAAGAAATATAGAAAGCGTCTATTGAATATTAATGAGAAATTAAATGCTTGCAAGGATATGGAAAAATACCAAATATATGGTGAACTCATAACTGCAAATTTATATCAAATTCCCAATCAAAACGTAAAAGAAATCACGCTTGACAATTATTATGATAACCAAAAAATCACCATTCCTTTAGATGATAGATATTCCCCTTCTGTTAATGCGAAACACTTCTTTAAAAAATATCATAAATTAAAAAATGCTTTAGAAATTGTAACATCTCAAAAAGAAGACACGATGAAAGAATTGACTTATATAGAAAGTATTGTGTATGAGTTAGAAAATTCTTCTACCTTAGAAGAAATCTCGGAAATTTTTGAAGAAATCTCGGAAAATGTCATTTTTAAAGAAAAAACCGAACATTTAAAAAATAAGAAAAAAGCAAAAGTAAAAAAATCTTCTCTCACCAAAAATAAAAAGGTTTCTTTTAATCCTTTCAAATATACGATTGATGGCTATACCCTCTTAGTCGGAAGAAATAACAAAGAAAATGACTACTTAACCCTAAAATATGCCAAAAAAACAGACTTGTGGTTTCATACCAAAGACATTCATGGTAGCCATGCTATCTTGCAACTCAATCCAAATGAGTTACCAGATGATTCCATTCTTATCCAATGTGCTGAAATTGTTGCCTATCATAGCAAAGCTAGAAATTCTTCCAATGTACCAGTCGATATCTGTGAGACTAAGTATGTGAAAAAGCCAAATGGCGCTAAACCTGGTATGGTGATTTATACTAACCATAAAACTTTATATGTGAATCCTAAAAAACGAAATAAAAAATGAGACAAGAGGGAAAAGTCTCATTTTCCCTCTTAATCCCAGAATCAGTGGAGACATTTTTCTACCATAAAATTAGAAATGTCAATGCTGTTGCTAGCAGAACCTCTCCCCTTGTCAATTCTTTTGGTAAAATTTCCAATTCACCACCTGGTTCTTTTTCCTTAACGGTATCTATTTTATAATAGGCAACATCATTGGCTTTAAAAAGCACCTCAAAAGGTTGTGTTTCAGAATTTTCTATGTCTTTTATTTCTACGTAGCTTTTTCCCACTAAAACATGTCTTTTTGTATATAATTCAATTTTTAAATATTTGCCTTGTACCTCTCCGACATCTTTTATGACGCCTCTAATTCTTCCATTTACATATGTGGCATCTGCTTGATAAACGGCAATTTGTGAATTTTCGTCTTGCCTTTCTATCTCTTTATAAGTGGAATTGATTCCTACATAAATCAAAAAGTCTGAAAATACAAACAATCCTACTAAAATTGCTATCCATGCCATAATTTTTCTTCCTATACTCATCTTTTTATTTCTCCATTTCTCTTATTGTTTTTCATTGCTTCTATTATACTAAACTTTCTCTATTTTTTCAATCCCCCTAGCAGATGGAACATGGAACATCGGGGTGGGTTTGTCATATATGTGTATCCCCTGTTATATAAATCATTTTTTCACCTTTTAATTATTATTTTCAAATAGTTCTTTTGCATATAGTTCGCTATTTTTTAATTCATTATTTTTATTTTGTAATAGATTTTCAAAAAACATTATTAAATAATCAAATATAGGATAAATCCCTTTCGGAATATTTCCGTAATTGCTTCTAACTAAAGTATTTCTAAAATATAAACTATATTCTTTGAACATATCATTATTAACATTAAATCCCATATTATTAAGATATTTTTCAATAAATACTGCTATGGTTCTAGTATTACCTTCTCCAAAAGGATGTACTTGCCAAATGCTTGAAGTGAATTTTGCAATGTGCCCAATTAATTCATCAGTATTTAGTTTTGAATAGTCAAAATCTTTTTCTTCTTTAAAATCATAATCCAAATAACTTTCTATATCTTGATAATTTACATATTTTAGAGTTTCACCATTTAAAATAGGTTCTTTTTTAGAAATATTATAATCTCTGTAATTACCTGCAAAATTGTAAATATCTTTGAATAAGTATTTATGAATATTCTTTAAAATAATAGGACTAAAACCAAAACTTTTATCTTCTAATAATTGTGCTATCCTTAATGAAACTAAATCACATTCTTTTTCTTTTTGAATCCTTATATCATTATGGTTTTGTGTTTGATAATATGTTTTTAATAAGTTTTCTACTTCATAATATTTAAGTTCACCATTGATATTTTTTTTGGATAAATCTAATAAATATTTAGAAGGCTCTAAATTATCAACTTTATTTAATCCAATACCAGTATTCCAATATTCTTGTTTTTTTGCGGTATCAGTTATTTCATTTTCAATTTTATAATTTTCTTCATCAGACATATAAAAACCTCCTAAAATTTCTCTTTTTCATGCCTTAATATTATACCATAAAATGCCTAGAATTACTATAGTTTTGCCTAAAAACCCCAATCAATTAGTAATTATTCAGACGTCTTGTTTTTTGGCAATAAAAGCTTCTATATTTTTTATTGGTAACTCCCAACTACGAACAGTCTGTAATCTTATAACAGACTGTATTCTTGCTGGTCCCCCCGAATTGTTACATCATAAAAAATATAGAAGCTTTCTAATTCAAATATATTACCTCTGAATGGTTACATAAATTAGTAACTATCTACGTCCCCGTGTCTCTATGTCCCAATCTTCAATTTTCTTCTTTGATGAATTAATACATAAGCAAGTGTCAATTGTGCCAACATAAAAAAAGCTGACAATCCAAACATATAGCGTAATCCCAAGGCATACATAATACCACACAAAAAAGTACCTATCGCCTCACCCAAAGAACCAATCATATATCTTAAATTTGTAAAAGCTAATTGTTTATCTAACTCTATACTATTAATATAGGGAGCATCTGTAACATTTTCATACGCAGTAGAAATCAGCAATGACCACGACATGGCAAGTATTATCACAATCATATGATTGGACAAGAAAGCAAAAGAATATCCAATAAATCGAATTCCAAACTTTATCGTTATGGTTATGAAATCATTTTTAGGAGTATGAAATCTAAGAGCTATGATGCCAATCAAATCGGCCAACAATCCTATCACCAAAAAATATTGGGTTGCTGCACTATCTGAAAAATTTAGATAATTGGTTAAAGTAAGCATTTTCAATCCTAATGCCGTAGAATAAGCTATTTGTCCTATTAAATTATAAATAATATAAGTTGTTCTAAATTGGTTCGTAAAAATATACTTAAATATATTGTCTTTTGATGGTTTCGTTTCAACGTTTTCTAGCTTGACCTTCACTAAAATGAGTAACGAAATGATAGAAAATACAATGGAAATAAATAAACACACATTATAATTAAACACGATTCCCAAGATTGTTTTTCCAATGATAAATCCACCCACCAAAACGCCTAAATCTCGACCAGTATATTCTACTAATTTTCTTTTACTGTATAAAGTATTGCTCTTTTTTATCGTAACAATTAATGGATAAATACTAATAATTATCAATCTTTCTATGATAATATCCGAAATGATGGACAGATTGATAAATGAACTCAAACTCGTATGATTGATAAAAAATAGTATTACTAAATTGATTACTTTAAGAAATAAAGCAATCGTTATGAAATTTTTTATTTTATCTAGTTTTATGTATTTTGAAAAAATTAATATTCCAATCACACAAAATAGCGTTCCAAAACTTATAATTTGACTTATTTCAGTAGGATTAAGTCCATTATCTTGCATCCATAATTGCCTAAAATTGTTCCATAATCCAATTGATATACTAAATAATAATAGTATCATTAATATCTTATTTTCTGTTTTACTCCATATCTTACTCATATTTTACTCCTCTTGGGACATGGGGACGTAGATTATGTCCCTGAATACTTAAAACTGCTAACTTAATGTGTTATTTATTATTTTTGCAACACCGCGTAAGTGACTAAACGAGCAAAGCGAGTGCGATTGGAGCAACCTACCATCTTAAAAATCTGAAGGTTGCGACACACAAGGTGTAAAAAAATAATAAATAACACATTAAGTTGATACATTGTTTATGGTAGGGACATAATCTACGTCCCCATGTCCTCCCATGTCCTATATTTCTATTTCTTTTGCTAGAAAGGTAGAATAAATAAACACATGACTCACCTTTTTCTGTAAAGCCTCCTCTAAAGCCCTTCGATATAATGCTAACTGTGTTCTATACTTATTTACCAACTCTTGTTCTGTTTGAACAAAATCCGTTTTATAATCCACCAAAATCAATTCATCTTGTGCATTCACATAGTATAAATCAATGATTCCCTGTACCAATATATTTTCTGGCACATCCTCCTCATATATTTCTTTTGCTGGTAGGGTAATATAAAATGGTTTTTCTCTCTGGATTTCTTTGGCTTGTTTCATCTCTTGCCAAATGTTTGACTGCGTAAATTTTAAAACAGCATTAGCATTTATGTTATCTGCCTCTTTTGAGGTAATCATTGCTTTGTCTACCATGTCATTTATGAATTCTTTTACCGTTTCTAAGGTGTATTCTGTTTTCACATCCAACTTTTGCATACATAAATGTAATAGTGTTCCCTTTTGTGCTCCTGACAGTTTCAGTTCTTCATCTTGCTTGGTAAATTTAGGAGAAGGAAAACTAATTTCTATTGTTTCTTGTTCTTGTTGTTTCAATTTGGTAACCGATGATTTGGTTGGAATTTTAGTTGATAATTCATAAGCATAAGTATCTTGTAACATACTTTCTATTTCTGCTATTTGTTGTTCCTCTATTTTGTGTTCTTCTAATATTTCCAACAAATTAACATCTTGTTCTTCTCTTTTTTCGCAAAAGTCCAATACCTCTTTTTTGGTATAAGTTTTTAATTCTGCAATTGTTTCCATTTGCTTTGGTTGGTAAAAATAGACTAATAAAATCCAATCGATATATTTTTTATATTTTTTCACTAAAATAGGATTGATTTTTTGTTCTTGTTTTTGGTATCTCTCAATTTGTTGCAATAATTTTTCCTTTTGTTTCTTAACATCCTTTTGAATGCCTGATATAATTAGTTTTTCTTTTGCCCTTGTTAGAGCAACATATAAAATTCTCATTTCTTCTGACAAGGTTTCTGTTAAAGCCTTGTTGCGAATGGCTGCCTTGCTTAAGGTATCATATTGTACTTGTTTTTCATAATCAATATATTTCACTCCGAATGCCCAATTCTTGATGTAATAATATATTTTGATTTAAGTCCATTAAATTAAACTGTTTTCCCGTGCTTGCTAAAAACACAACTGGAAATTCCAATCCTTTACTTTTATGAATACTCATAATGCGAATGACATTGTCATTTTCTCCTATGATTTTAGCAGCTCCCATATCACCACTGCTTAGCGTTAGCTTCTCAATAAAATGAATGAAATTATATAATCCTTTAAAACTAGCTGTTTCATACTGTTTTGCCCTTTCAAACAACATTCTTAAATTAGCTTGTCGTAAAAGTCCATTTGGCATGAGACCAGCATAGTTGTAATAACCTGTATCGGAATAGATTTTTCCTATCAATTCATCTAAAGCTAAATATTCTTGTTCTTTTCGCCATTGCTGCAAGCTTTGTAAAAAAGTTTCTATCTTGCTTTTCAACTCATTTTCTACGGAAAGTTTTGCTTTTTGTAAGCAAGTGTAAAAGTTGTCTTGTTTGTCTGCTAGACGGATTTGGATTAATTCATCATCTGTGAATTTGCCAATATTTGACCTCATAACCGTTACTAACGGAATGTCTTGCATTGGGTTATCAATGATTTTTAGTAAACTCACCATAGTTTGAATTTCAATCGAATCTAGGTATTCTTGCGAACTATCGGAAAATACTGGCATTTGTAGATTTAATATTTCTTGTTCATAAATCGGTGCTACATTGCTTGTACTTCTTAATAAAATCACAATGTCTTTATATTGAATATTTCGATATTTTTCTTGTTTTTTGTCCCATACTTGAAAGTTATCTTGTATTAATTTTTGTATTTGGTGAGCCACAAATTTCGCTTCTAACTCTACATCTGCTATATTTTCTTCCTCTTGGTTCTCTTCTGTTTGTTCTGTCTTTTCCCCTTCTTCTATTTCTTCGTTTTCCTCTACTGCTACAGAATCAATGACATGAATTTCGATTTTTTCATTTTGATGGATGGCTGGGTAATTGGCTCCTAAATTCAAAAATTCCTCTTCGTTGTAATGAATATCTCCCAATGTTTTGCTCATAATATCTGCAAAAATCAAATTGGTAAATTGTAAAATATTTTGCTTACTTCTAAAGTTTTTGAATAACTGGATTTTCAAGTCTTCTTCTGGCTTTCTTGCTTCTTTTTTTGCATAGGTTTCATATTTATCCAAAAATAGTTCTGGCATAGCTTGTCTAAATTTATAAATACTTTGTTTGACATCTCCTACCATAAAAATATTGTTATTTCTGGATATGGCAGTTAATATATATTCTTGTACCAAATTACTATCTTGGTACTCATCAATGGCGATTTCTTCAAATTTGTTTTGATATTTTTTCACGACTTCCTTTGCGTTTAACAAAATGTCTAGGGCAAAATGTTCTACATCACTAAAATCTACGATGTTTTTTTCCCTTTTTCGTTTCGCAAAGTCTGTTTCAAAAGTGAAAATTAAGTCTTGCAATTTTAACAAAATGCCATACATATCATAAATATCTTGATTGGCTTCTTGTGAATCACAAATGAGTATCTTGTCTAATACTTTTGCTAGTTTCTTTTTTACCTCATCTCTGATTTCTTTTGCCTTGTCCTTATTTTCTGATTCTACTTTTTGTCTTGGCCAAGTTACAAATTTTAAGGCACCGTGCTATTTCATAAGCTTTATCCCAATTGTGCAAATGATTCTTTAGGTTTTCTAATTGCTGGATGTCATTTCTAATCGTTTGATAAAATTTTTCTAGTTCCAGTTCATAGGATAAATCTTGTTCTACTTTTTCTAGTATGCTAATGTCGTCCATTAATTCTTCTTTGACTTCTTGTAATAAAATTTCTCCCCATGGTGTTTGACTAAAATCTTCTTCTCGTTTTCCTTCCAAGTTGAACATTTCTATTTTTTCTTGTAGCCATTTTTGTGGAAATGGATGGCTCTGTATGTAGGAATCTATTTTTAGGACTAAATCTTTGAGTGGTGTGTCATCTCGATAACTGGTGTAAACATTGATTAATTTTGTAAAATCGATGTCTTCTGTTTCGTATTTTTCTTCAAAAATGTCTTCGATTGTTTCTTGTTTTAATAGTTCAATTTCGGTTGTGTCTGCAATTCTAAAGTTGGGCGATATATTTTCTAGTTCGTAAAAGTTGTTTCGTACTACCTCTAAACAGAAAGAGTCAATCGTGCAAATACTGGCTTTATTTAACAACGTTATTTGTCTTTGTAAGTTTTCGTCTTCTGGCGTTTCTTCTAACTTTTGATAGATGGCATTTAGCACTCTTTCTCGCATTTCTGCTGCTGCACTGTTGGTAAAGGTTACCACTAATAGCTTGTCAATGTCTATTTTGTCTTGTATGATTTTATTGATAATTCTTTCTACTAATACAGCGGTTTTTCCACTCCCAGCTGCTGCTGCTACTAATAGGTTGCTTCCTTTTTCTTGAATGGCGTCTTGCTGTTCTGGTGTCCATTTTACTTTACTCATTAATTTCTCCTTTTATCTATTATATCCATTACTTCTCCTATATACATTCTGTGCATAGGTTCTTCTTTATAAAATCGATCTACTTCGCTTTGTGAAATACTGCTAATGTCAATATTGTTAATATCTAAATCTTGAAAATAAATTTTTTTACATACAATCGTTAGTTTTGCTTCTTTAAATGATGTTGTATTCTCTAAAAACTCTGGAGTAAGTTTTGTAAGTGCAACCTTATCTAAATTCCTACCAGATTTACTACCTAATATTCCTAAATCTTTTTTATATTTTTCATCATAAAAGCTGATTGTAAAATATTCATTACTTTCCATGAATTCATAAGTATAACGAATTGGTTTTACATACACTGTAACAACAGGCTTATTCCAAATAGTTCCTAATCCTCCCCAGCTAATTGTCATGGTATTGAACTTTTCTTTTACACCTGCCGTTAATAATGCCCATTCTTCATCTAAGGCGTAGAAAGGTGCTAATTCAAATTTTTTTAAATCCATTCTATTCTTCTCCTCTCCAAAATTCTTATTTTTAGTTACAATCAAAAATCGTCTTATTTACAATTTTCTAATTACTTTACAGGGATTACCAACCGCAACACTATTATCTGGAACATCTTTTGTTACAACACTTCCTGCTCCAATTACACAATTATCCCCTATTTTCACACCTGGTAATACCACTACATTTCCGCCAATCCATACATTATTTCCCACTTCAATTGGCTTGGCATATTCTAGTCCTTTGTTTCGTTGTTCTGCATCAAGTGGATGTCCTGCTGTATAAAATCCGGCAGTTTGGTGCAATAAATACATTGTCTCCAAATGTTACTTTGTTTCCATCTAAAATGATTAAATTGTGATTGGCATAAAAATTTTCTCCTATTTCTATGTTGTAGCCATAATCACACATAAATGGTTGCTCGATTAAAAAGTTCTGTTTTGTTTTACCTAACAATTGCCTGATTATTTTTCTTTTTTCTTCTTGCTTCGATGGTTTTATTTGATTATATTCATAACATAAGTCTTTGGCTTTTTCTCTTTCTTTTTGCAATTCTTCATTATAGTTAGCATCGTATAATTCTCCAGCTAACATTTTTTCTTTTTCGTTCATTAAAACGCTCCTCTCCTTGTTATTATTTTCCTAAAATAAGGCAAAAACTTATTGATATTCTAATCAATTCTTCCCCATAAGCCTCCCTATTATGCATTTATCATTTCTTGATACCTTTTCATCAACTCTCCTACACACATTGACTCGGTAAAATCATTTTTGACAGGAAATCCATAGGCTTCCATGACTGCTCTATCATTATTTTGATGTGCCTTTCTAAGTTCAGATGGCATGGTTAATTCATCGTATAAATCTGCTAATGAACAATCTGGATATAATTTCCTTGCCTGTAATATTGCTTGTGCTGTTTTTTCTATTTTTTCTTTTTGTTGTTTGGTTGGATTCGGAAAAGGAAAAGTATTATAGACTAGCTCTTTGGAATATCTATAATCACTTTTTAATCTTCCTGCTACCGTTCTCATCCAAGCCATATGGACATTAGAAGTTAAAATGCCAAAATGATATAAAGTAGCATTTGGAACAATTTGAACTGCATTAGATGCTATTGCATTTGCCTTCATAAATCCGATTGGGATATACCTTCTCTTTTCTGAAGATACGCTAGGAATTAATAAATAATCCTCTTCATCTGGTTGCGTAATTTGAGCAAATAAATGTGGTACTTTGGCATATCCTCTAGTCGTTTTAGCAGAAGAATTCTCTCGAAAAGATTTTACGGCTTCTATTTTTTCATAGATAAATTTATCGTTTCTAATTTCTGCTGGATTGGCATTTTTAAGCCATAAACACCATCTTTGTTTTTGATTTATGAACTCTTCTGCCCCTATATACGGTCTTAAAAATTTAATAATTGTAGGTTTCTTTTTTACTAGTTCTTCTTTCTCTGTTTGTGTGAATATATAATTGCCACCATCTCTTGGTTGGTTTCCAAAACTCATTTTAGGCACATCACATATAGCCTCTTTTTGGGCGATTACAAAATGATTTTCTGTTGGTAATAAATAAGGACTTATATTTTTAACCACATTCAATTTTGTTTCCTTCCTATAAATAGAACTACTATATAATTGTTTTATTTTTCTATGAAATAGAGAAAATCCTATAATCACGCAATATACTGCTGCTTTTTGATTGGACTCACTGTTCCATCTAAAAGTTTGATAGGCAAAATTGATAGAGATTTTATATTGGCTTAATAATAAATCCCATAGTATTGGTACTTGTGACCCCTGACATATGGAATTGGTTGAAACGAATCCAACTTCAATGGTAGTATTTTGTATATATTCAGCAGCCTTTTTGTACCAGCATGTTACATAATCTAAATCTTGTACATCTTTTATTTTTCCAAATAAATTTTCCACATCTCTTTTTTGTTCGCTTCCCTGTGCCATCATTCTAGCACCTATAAAAGGAGGATTCCCCATGATAAAATTTAATTCTTTTTTATCGATTATCTCATTCCAATCCAATCTTAAAGCATTACCTTCCACAATATTGGCATAAGATTTTAAAGGCAAAAAGTCTAAATTCAAATGCAATATTTCCTCTGTTTCTTTCATCATTTGGCTTTCTGCTATCCATAGGGCTGTTTTAGCAACAGTTACTGCAAAATCATTTATCTCTATACCATAAAATTGACCAATCGAAACTTGGATTGGATTAAACTGTTCCATTCCCAAAGCAATTTGTCCTTTGGTTAATGTTTCAATAGCCTGATTTTCCATCTTTCTTAAACTGATATATGTTTCTGTTAAAAAATTACCTGAACCACAAGCAGGATCTAAAAATTGTAAACTAGCTATTTTTTCTTGAAACTTTTTAACATTCTTTTCAATGGCATCGTTTGATTTCAAATTCATAATATAAGCTAGTTCATCTTGCAAATCATCTAAAAATAAAGGGTCAATGACTTTATGAATATTCTCAATCGAAGTATAATGCATTCCTCCTGTACGCCTTGTATCTGGATTTAAGGTACTTTCAAATACTGCCCCAAAAATAGTGGGAGAAATATTGCTCCAATCAAAGTCTTCACTTGCCTTTGATAATAAAATATCTTTTACTTTCTCATTTAGCATAGGGATTTCTATTGTTTCATCAGCAAATAAGCCACCATTTACATACGGGAATTTTGCAAGTTCTTCTTTCATATAGGGATCTCTTTCCTCTATTTTTGTATCTAAAACTTTGAATAAATCGATTAACGCTCTTCTTAAATCACTGGCATCCAAATTGGCTAAATAATCGTGAAATAGATTGTGTTTTCCAAATATGCCAGCATCTTCTGCATACAAACAAAATACTAATCTTACACAAAGCATATTCAAGCTTCTTAAAGTACTTTCCTTTTCTGGATGCAAATATAACTTTAATATTTCATCATACAATTTTCCAACAATTTCTCCTGCTTGTATTGATATTTCCATCTCTTTTTTTAGGTTTTCATTTCCTTTGTCTACTAAAAAGGCTAATCGATAATATTCTTTTTCTAAATTTTGTAGTAATATTTCTTGTGGTTCTCCTGTTGGATTTTCCATATCATAGACTAAAAATGAACTAAAATTACTGGTTACAATCCATCTTGGTCTTTGTGAATAAGGTAACTCAGATGAATATCGCTTCGCTTGTTGAAATGGATTTAAATACGTTCCATCAGATTGTTTGATTGGTTTTCTTAAATCTTTTCCTTTGCCTTTTTGCTCTATTAAAACATGGGTATCTGGAAGATAGCCATCGATAAAACCATTGGCTTGATCGATATGTACATTTTCTTCAAATATGATAAATTTTTCAGGTTCTTGGATTCCAAATATGTCTCTTAATAATGCTAACCAAAATGGTTGACTTTCACTTCTTTCGTTTCCTTTATTTTTCCAATACTCTGCAAATTCTTTTGCTTTTTTTCTTTGTTCTTTTTCTGTCATGTTCATTGCCTCTTTTATTGTAATTTATATTTTCTTCTTAATTCAAAAATATTATAGCACCCACTTTATAAAAAGTAAATATTTTTTTCTTTTACAAGTTAGATGTTTCTCTATCTGTTTTTTATGTTCATACAGAACAAAAGAGGCATGATTAAAATTTCTTGACCTTTTCGAGTATTTTTTATGCCTCGTCTTTGTTCGCCTGCGAAAAAATTCGTTAGAATTTTTTCTGTGGAATGTGTTTTTTATTGTATAGGTAAAATCTTCAATTTTTCCTATAGAATAAAATTAGGCGAGGAATTAAATCCCTCGCCTTGTCATTCTTCGTTGCTTATGCTCATTTGGGCCCGATCTGTTTCAAACTGCAACAAATGACATCCATTGCCAATATCATTGACCTACTTGGCATTCCGCCGCAAACATGATTATTTTGGATAGTGCTGTCTCGTCGGTCCTCTAGTAATCTTCATACCATTCCTCCTTACATGTTTTATTGTAAAGCCTCTTGAGGCTTTCTGCATATTATGTTACCATATTTTTCATACAATGTCAATGCTTTTTATGAAATTTATGGCAATATTCGTAACTATTAACAGGTGATATATTCCAATTAGAAAGTTTCTATATTTTTTATTGGTAACTCCCAGCTGCGAACAGTCTGTAATCTTATAACAGACTGTAATCTTGCTGGTCCCCCCGAATTGTTACATCATAAAAAATATAGAAACTTTTATGGCAAAAAACAAAACGTCTGAATCGTTAGCAATATTCGTAACTATTTATTAAATTGTACCTAATTCCTTTTTATCCGTTCTTCAATTTCAAACTGACTATTATACAACTCAGCATAAAAGCCATCTTTAGCAAGTAAATCCTTATGGGTTCCTTGTTCCACAATATCGCCATGATTCATAACCAAAATCAAATCAGCATTTTTAATGGTAGACAAGCGATGAGCAATAATAAAGCTAGTTCTACCTTTCATTAGATTATCCATAGCAGATTGAATTTGAATCTCTGTTCTTGTATCAATCGAGCTAGTTGCCTCATCTAAAATCAATATTTTAGGATTAGCCAAGATAACCCTAGCAATGGTCAATAATTGTTTTTGACCAGCTGATATATTACTAGATTCTTCATTAATCATAGAATGGTAGCCTTGTGGTAAAGTTTTAATAAAATGATGTACATGAGCAGCTTTAGCTGCTTCAATCACTTGGGCATCTGTAGCATCTTCTTTTCCATATTTAATATTATCTTTTACCGTTCCACCAAATAGCCACGTGTCTTGTAATACCATACCAAACATTTTACGAAGCTCGCCTCTATCAAAATCTTTAATATTATGCCCATCTACCAAAATCGCACCATCTTTCACATCATAAAAACGCATCAACAATTTTACCATCGTAGTTTTTCCTGCACCAGTTGGACCAACAATAGCAATCTTTTGTCCCTCATGAACAGAAGCATTAAAATCATTAATAATAGTAGTCTCTAAGTCATAACCAAATTTTACATGTTCAAACGTTACATTTCCTTTTAAATTTGTAATATCAATATTTCCTTTATGCGTATCTTTTTCTTCTGGTTGTTCCAAAAATTCAAAAATTCTTTCTGCTGCTGCTATCATGGATTGTAGCATAGCCGATATTTGTGCAATCTGGTTGATTGGCTGGGTAAATTGTTTATTATATTGAATAAAACTTTGTATATTTCCTACTGTAATGGTTCCATTAATGGCTAAATAGCCTCCTGCGACAGCTACTCCTACATAACCTACATTCGAAATAAAATTCATAACCGGAAACATTAAACCAGACAAAAATTGTGATTTCCAACCAGAATGATAAAGTTCTCGATTGGCTCTTTCAAATTCTTTGACTACTTTTTCTTCTCCATTAAAGGCTTTGACAATATTTAATCCTCCATAAATTTCCTCTACTTGGCCATTTACATCCGCTAGATAGGCTTGTTGCCTTTGGAAATATTTTTGTGATTTCCCCACAATATTTTTGACTAGTATTCCTGCAATAGGAAGAATAACGAGAGAAATCAATGTCATTTGCCAACTAATGGAAAACATCATAATTAAGATACCAATTATAGTACAAATGGATGTAATAATCTGGGTAATGCTTTGGTCTAAGTTCATGCTTAAGGTATCTATATCATTTGTAATAATGGATAAAACTTCTCCATGTGTTTTGGTATCAAAATATTTCATGGGTAAATGACTTATTTTTTTGGCAATATCATTTCGTAATCGATAGGTTAGTTTTTGCGAAACATTGGTCATCGTAAAACCTTGTATGAACGAGAATAATGCACTAATGATATATAAAATCAATAAAGTGATGCCAATTTGTCCTATTTTCCCAAAATCAATTCCACTGCCACCAGATAATTTGCTGACTAATCCATTAAAAATTTCAGTTGTTGCATTTCCTAATATTTTAGGTCCTACAATTGTGAAAATCGTACTTCCAACGGCAAATACCAATACGATGATTAAGGCTATTTTGTATTTTCCTAGATAATCGTTCATTAATTTTTGAGCAGTCTGTTTGAAATTCTTTGCTTTTTCTGGTGCTCCATTTCTTCCTGGTCCCATTGGACCTCCTCCCATTGGTCCTGGCATATTATTCTCCTCCTTCCTCTCCTAACTCTTTTTCTGATAATTGCGATAAAGCAATTTGTCGATAAGTGTCATTCTTTTTCATTAATTCTTCATGGGTTCCAATTCCTACTACTTTTCCTTCTTCTAATACTACTATTTTTTCTGCTTTCATAATGGTACTAATTCTTTGGGCTACCATAATAACTGTTTTATCTTTTGTTTGGCTAGTCAAATCTTCTCTTAATTGTTGGTCTGTTTTAAAGTCTAACGCAGAAAAGCTATCATCAAATACAAAAATTTCTGGTTCTTTGGCTATTGCTCTTGCGATGGATAGACGCTGTTTTTGTCCTCCTGAAACATTGCTTCCCCCTTGGGCTATTGGTTCTTCGTATTTTTTCTCTTTACTTTCGATGAACTCGGTTGCTTGTGCAATTTTAGCTGCTTCTTTCATTTTTTCCTCTGGCATCGTTTCATTGGCATATTTAATATTAGATGCAATGGTTCCAGAAAATAAAATTCCTTTTTGTGGAACCAATCCAATCTTATCTCTTAACTCTTTTTGTGATACCTCTTTGACATTGACACCATCTATTAAAAGTTCGCCACCTGTTACATCATAAAATCTTGGCAATAAATTAACAACTGTTGATTTTCCACTTCCTGTACTTCCAATAATCGCAGTGGTTTCTCCAGGCTTTGCCGTGAAATTAATGTCTGATAACACTTCTGTGTCAGCATCTGGATAATGGAACGATACATTTTTAAATTCAACCCATCCTTTTTTATTTTTATCAAAACTTTTTGGATTGGCTTGGTCTTGAATACTTGGTTCGGTTTCTATGACTTCTTGGATACGTCTAGCTGATACAGAAGCTCTTGGTAGCATAATGGAAATCATAGAAATCATTAAAAATGCCATGACAATTTGCATCGTATATTGGATAAACGCCATCATGTCTCCCACCTGCATCATTCCTTGGTCAACATTATAACCTCCTACCCATACAATTAAAATCATAATAGAATTCATCACAAACATTAAAAGTGGCATCATCATTGACATCGCTCGATTGACAAAAATGTTGGTTCTCATCAAATTAGCATTGGCAGTATCAAATCTTGCTTCCTCTTTTTTCTCTTTATGAAAAGCCCTGATGACTGGTAGCCCTGTTAAAATTTCTCTTGCTACTTGATTTAATCGGTCAATTAGTTCTTGTAATTTTTTGAATTTTGGCATAACCATGATAAATAGCGTTCCCACGATAAATAGAATGGCTAAAATAGCGACCCCTATAATCCATGCCATTTGACTATCACTATTGGTCAATACCTTGATAAAACCTCCTATACCAATAATGGGTGCATATACAACTACTCGGAATAACATGGTAATCAATTGTTGGATTTGTTGAATGTCATTGGTACTACGAGTAATCAACGAAGCTGTCGAAAATTCGGATAATTCTTTATTGGAAAAATGAATTACCTTTTGAAAAACTTTCTCTCTTAATGTCCTTCCTAGTTTAGCTGCTACTCTAGAGGATAATAGCATAATGGATACTGCTGATACCATTGTAATAGCTGCTATTCCTAACATTTGAAGTCCTGCCATTAAGATATAATTGTTTTGAAGTTTATCGGTATCTACCCCTAGCTTTTTGTAAATTTCTTTGACACAACTAATGGCAGCTTGTTCTTTGATAGAATCTGGCATGTCATCCATCTTGCTAGTAAATTCTTTTAAAAGCTCATTTCTCTGTTCTTCTGGCATGTTTTTAATGAATTCCATTAAGTTTTGGGATTGGATAGCTTGTTTTTGTTCCTCTGGTACATTCGCCATATTCATTACTATCTGTTCTTTGATTTGATTCGCTGTTTCATCGTTTGTAAGAGTTGTCATTTCCATTAGAAGAGTTGCCATTTGCTTTGATAGTTCATCTTTTTCCTCTTTTGACATTTCTTTTAAAACATACACTTCATCTGGTTGTATGTTTTTGTCTTTACCTAAATATTGCACTACTATCTTTTCTTGTTGCTTATCTGGATTGTTACCAACTAATGTATAATGTTCTAATATTTCGTTATTTTGTTCCGCAAATATAAGAAGATTGTCCATCTCCTCTTTAGAGATGATATCTGGTACCGCTGTTTCAATTCCTCCTGCTTGAATTCCAATGTTGACTATTTTAGATGTATAATCTGGTAGTGCTAAATCTGTCATCGCTTGCATACACAGCAAGGCAACGATTACTACCACTGACCAAAATGATTTTCTTAAATTTCTTAATACTTTTAACATCGTTTCTCCTTGTATAATAGATTTAGGTTTTTAAAAGGTTACCCATAAACCTTTATA
>CAOKEO010000008.1 GCA_948467495.1 uncultured Clostridium sp. | reverse complement strand
CTGTTTTTATTCTTTGATATGTTATGTCTTCACAAATATTATTTTCATTATTAGTACATAATATAAATTGCCTATTTCCATTATCTTCTTGATTTAATTCCAATACTGCTTGTCCTGTTGTTCCACTTCCTGCAAAAAAATCTAGTATAATACCATTATTACTATTTAAACCTATTCTTATAAAATCTTTTATTAATTCAACTGGTTTTGGATTATTAAAAGTCTTACTTCCAAATATGTTTACTACTTGATTTGTGCCATTTCCACTACTATACTCTGGTTTATAAAAAAATGATTTCGGCTTCTTTGTTGGTATATCTCCTATATTAGGTCTTTGCTTTTTATAAAATGAAATTCCATCTTTTCCATCTGATGTGATAATAACATCATAAGCTTCATTTAAAAATTTATTTTTACTCCATCTCCAAGACATCTCTCTACCATTAGTAATGGGATACACTGGAACATAATTTTCTCTAGGCTCTAAACTCCATTCTAATTTACATTCTTTATTCTCATCTTCTCTGTCACAACGTGTTTGAGCTAATACATATATTGGGAAATATAAATTAGGTCTTTTTTCTCTTGGTGCATTCACTCCTGTTGATTTAAGATTTGCTCCTTTTTTGTAGTAACCAATCTCATCTTTTGACCATTCTTTTTCAATTTCTTCTTCATCTACATTAAATTGTCCAAAGTTACATTGATACATATCTTTTGCATAAACAAGTGTATATTCATGAGTTCCTGCAAATCCTAGTTGGTCTTGATTTCCCTTTAAATTCATAATAGTCGGTAATATTCCTATGCAGTTTGTATCTCCAAATATTTCATCACATAAAAGTTTTAATTGTGATTGTTCATTATCATCTATAGATATAAACATTAACCCATTCTTAGATAACAAACTATGTGCTATTTTAATTCTATTGCACATAAAAGACAACCATTTACTATGCCTATAACCATCATCTTTATTTATATACTCATCATTATAAACAAAATCTTTATTTGCTGTATTATATGGTGGGTCTATATATATCACATCAATTTTCCCTTTATGTGTTTTCTCTAACAAATATAAACTATGTAAGTTATCTCCTTCTAGTAAGAAATTAAATTTATCATCTTTATTTGAAGTTATCTCTTTATCTTTTACTTCTTTAAAAGTTGGAATTTTTGTTTTTAATTCTTCGTCTACTTTTTCTTCGTGTTCTTCCCATAATAGTCCATACTTCTTTTTAGTAAGCTCATGTTCTATTAAAGAAAGATTTTTTAAGGTCTCTTCATCATTTATATTTTCTTTTATTTTTGCAATTGTATTTAACATTTTCTCACGTCTAATTTTAGATAAGTTTGATTCCATATTTTGCCTCCATTTCTATCTATAAATCCTAATATAGTTTATATCATAAATTCATTTTTTTAACAACAAAAGTATGAGCTTTTCATGATAAAAAATAAATACATGTTACTATTCACAGTTATGTGAAATTCATCAACAAAAATTTTTTAGGAGACGCTTTTCTTATCTAGTAATTTAACTCTGAATTGTAACAAATACATTCCTACTATACAAAAATTTAACAGAAAAAAACAGTCTATACTATGGCACCTCCTTAATTTCATTGTCATAATAATATTCTGGAATGACATATACTTCGACATTATTTTCTTTCAATGTTTTTAACTGCTTTGTTGTAAGTAATATATCTGATGAAATATACAATTTTTCACACTTCTTTATTTCTTCCACATTTAAACTAAAAGTATCTAATTTTTCTTCCTCTAATATTACTTTTATTCTCTCATCATCTACACTAATACCATTTTCTAGTTGTATTAAGTTTTTGATATTCAATAATAAATTTTCCTGTATGTCTTCTTCTTCTGTATTTAATCTTGGTATGTATGTTGTTTTATAATATTTTAAATTTGAATTAATACCATTTGAATATTTCGTATTATCTTTTCTTTTGCCTGTAATTACTGTTTTTATTCTTTGATATGTTATGTCTTCACAAATATTATTTTCATTATTAGTGCATAATATAAATTGCCTATTTCCATTATCTTCTTGATTTAATTCTAATACTGCTTGAGCTGTACTTCCACTTCCTGCAAAAAAGTCAAGAATAGTTGCACTTTTATTCTTATGATAATTTATAATTTCTTTTAACATCTTTACAGGTTTTTTTCCACTATTAAATGGTACACCTCCTTCATTAACAATATTTCCAAAATCTGGTGCAAAATTTCTTGAATTTGATATTGGTACTTCCCTATATGCTCCTATTCCAGACTGTATTTCTTTAACTCTCGAAAGTGGCATTCCTGAATACATTTTACATCTAGTCGAATTCTTCTTTGTTGGTCCAACATAGTATCTATATCCTAAACCATCATCACCTCTGCCAATTACTTTATATAAACAACCTAAACCATCATCATTATATCTAGGTTCTATATATTTTCTAACCACTTGTCCATATGACATTTTGGAATATATCGTTCCAGACACCCAAGTTTCTTTTAATAATTTGATGTTAGAAGTTTCTTTTTTTTCTATCTTCCATTCACTTGGTTTAAATATCTGCAATTGTGTACCATCTTTATACTCTACAATATTGCCTTTTGATGTTTCTGTTATTTCATATATAAAATTGGTGTCAGTATATTCTTCTTTTGGTAAATTTAACTCACAATTAGAATAATTTTTAGCATATATCAGCACATATTCCATGACTGGTTTTACTGATTTACCATCTGCTAAAGATTTTTCCGCATATCTTACTTGAATATGATGTGTTGATATTCTATTATTTTCTCCAAAGATTTCATCACATAAAAGTTTCAGTTGTGAAACCTCATTATCATCTATTGAAATAAATATCATTCCCTGTTCTGTAAGTAATTGTTTTGCTATAATTAATCTTTTTTCCATAAAAGACAACCATTTACTATGTCTATAACCATCTTCATTATCAACTATCTTGTCATTATATATAAAATCTTCATTTCCTGTATTATATGGTGGGTCTATGTAAATCAAATCAATTTTTCCTTTATGCGTTCTCTCTAACAAATATAAACTATGTAAGTTATCTCCTTCTAGTAAGAAATTAAATTTATCATCTTTATTTGAAGTTATCTCTTTATCTTTTACTTCTTTAAAAGTTGGAATTTTTGTTTTTAATTCTTCGTCTACTTTTTCTTCGTGTTCTTCCCATAATAGTCCATACTTCTTTTTAGTAAGCTCATGTTCTATTAAAGAAAGATTTTTTAAGGTCTCTTCATCATTTATATTTTCTTTTATTTTTGCAATTGTATTTAACATTTTCTCACGTCTAATTTTAGATAAATTTGTTCCCATATCTTGCCTCCATTTCTACCTATAAACCTAATATAGTTTATATCATAAATTCATTTTTTTAACAACAAAAGTCTGAACTTTTCACGATAAAATATAAATACATGTTACTATTCACAGTTATGTGAAATTCATCAATAAAAATTTTTTAGGAGACGCTTTTCTTATCCAGTAATTTAACTATGAATTGTAACAAATACATTCCTACTATACAAAAAATTGACAGAAAAAAACAGTCTTTAGACTGCTCTTTTCTTACTATTTCTTTATTTTACTACATTAACTGGTAAATATCTAACACCCCATCTTAAAGCTTCTGAATGAGAATTTACATAGATATCTATTTTATTACCATTAATAGCTCCACCTCTATCTTCTACGGTATAAACGTGTCCACCAATATTTAATTGGGTTCCAAATGAAAACTGACTAGATGCTGCTACTGTTCTTCCTGCTGTTGCTCGTGTTCCAGAAGCTGTTCTACCAGTTGCTTTTCCGCAGCATTTTGCACAAGAGCAATAGGCCGTTATTTTATAGGTTGCTCCTCCTGTTGATGGTGTTGAACTTGTTGCTGTTCTTGGTAAAGTAGAAGCCCTTGAAGTTTCTGTTTTTTGAACTTGTACAATTTTATTGACTGGTTCTTTTACTACTACTTCTGATAATAATATTTTTTCAATTTCCACTCCATTTTGATATTTGGCTTTATAAGTTATTTCTTTCAAACCATCTTCCCCTTGTTGTAATACTTTATTATTAGTTCCTTCTGTTGTTTCTGTTGCATTTTTGGTTATCGTCTCATAAGGAATGGTTACTTGCTCTACTATTATCTTTTCTGTAACAGGTGCGTAATTTTCTAACAATTGGTTCAAAGAGGTTTGTACACCTTCTTCTGATATTTTAGCAATCTGAACTTCTTGATAAGACTTGTCTATTATTTTTATATTTTCACCTGCTGTTATTTCACTATCTACATCTGGTATTGTTTTTTGGTTATCTTCCAAAATAATATTATTTTCTTCTAATATATCGGATACTTTAGTTTTAGATGTTAAAGCTGTCATTTCATATCCATTTTGAAGTGTAATTTTAACATCATTTAATTTTGTATTAACTGCCATTACACCAATTCCTGATATCAAAACTAGTATCATGCTAATGCAAATAATTTTCATAATAGAAATAGATGCTTTTTCTTCTTTTTTCATATGAATCATTACCTCCTTTTGGCAACAAATGTATTATAACATTACTTTCTTTTTTTGTCAAATTTGGAAAATTTTTCTTGTATATAATTTGTCCTTACGGCTACAAGCATTTACTATATTATATGCGAATTACTTTAAAATATTACTAATTTGCCAAACCTTATTGTATAATTTTTCTTAATATGATATCATAAACTTATAAAAAATTATAGTAAGGAGGAATTTACATGATAGGATGGATTTTATTAGCTATCGCCATTATTCTTGTCATTGCCATTATTGGAATGTACAATGGTTTAGTACAAACTAAAATAAAAGTAGACAATGCTTGGAGTCAAATTGATGTGCAATTACAAAGGAGATTTGATTTAATTCCAAACTTTGTAGAAACAGTTAAAGGATATATGACTCATGAAAAAGAAACTTTCACAAAAATATCAGAACTTAGAACTTCTTGGGCAAACACACAAACTATTTCTGAAAAAGCTGATTTAGACAATCAATTATCCACAGCTTTAAAAACAATTATGGCAGTTTCTGAAAATTATCCAGAATTAAAAGCTAACCAAAACTTCGCAGATTTATCAGAAGAATTAAGAAATACAGAAAATAAAATTTCTTTTTCAAGGCAATTTTATAATGATGCTGTAACCATGTACAATACAAAATTACAAGTATTCCCTTCTAACATTATCGCTGGTATGTTTAACTTTACTGCTCGTGACTTATTTAAAGCAGAAAGTGAAGAAGCTAGAAAAAATGTAAAAGTAGATTTTGGTTCTAATTCATAATAGACAAAGGGAAAGGATTTCAAAAAATGTTTGAAAATGTAAAGAAAAATAAAGCAGAATCTAGTATAATTGTAGCAATTTTTATCCTAGTTATTACGTTAATTGTATATTATATTTGTCACTCCTTAAGATTAGGAACCATGTCTATTATCATTGCCTTAATTTTTTCCATCGCTTCTGCATGGGGTTCTTATTATTACAGTGACAAAATTGTTTTATCACTCAACAAAGCTAGACCAGCTACCAGAGAAGAAGATTTAAAAATTGTAAATATTCTAGATGCTTTGATGGTTACAGCTGGTTTATCAACAAAACCCAGATTATATGTGGTAGATGATTTACAACCTAATGCTTTTGCTACTGGAAGAAATCCTGAAAATGCTGTTATTTGTGTAACAACAGGACTTTTAGACAAACTCGATTATTACGAATTAGAAGGTGTGATTGCTCATGAAATGAGTCATATCAAAAATTATGATATACGCCTTAGTTGTATCGTCTCTGTTATGGTAGGATTTATAGTTATGCTATCTGACATATTTTCACGTGCTTTATTTTGGGGCGGATTTGATAATGATCGAGATAATAATGGCAAAGGAAATGCTATTTTAATGATAATTGGACTAATCTTTCTAATTTTATCACCTATCTTTGGTTCTTTGATGCAGCTTGCACTTTCAAGAAAAAGGGAATTTTTAGCAGATGCCACTGCTATAGAAATGACGCGTAATCCAGATGGATTAATCTCTGCTCTTCAAAAACTAGAAGCAGACGACAATCAATTAGCTACTGCTAATAGTGCAACCGCTAATATGTATATTGTTAATCCTTTTAAAAAAAATACCAAAGAAGGTAAGAAAAAATCTTCCAGCTTGTGGTCTACTCACCCTAGCATAGAAGATAGAATTGAAGCATTAAGACATATAAAATAATAGGATAAAACCAAAAAAAGACATGCTTCATGTCTTTTTTAAATGCCAAAAATGTTCTCTGCATTTTGATACGTAATACTTGCTACATCTTCCAAATCCATCTTTTTTACTTGTGCAATTTTCTGAGCAATATACTTTACATTTCTAGAATCATTTCTTTTTCCTCGCAAGGGTTCTGGTGATAAATAAGGACTATCTGTCTCAATTAACATCTTTTCCTTTGGAACCATAGAAATAATTTCATCTGCATTTTTAGCATTTTTGAAAGTCACTGGACCTGCAAAAGAAATATAAAATCCCAGTCGTAAAGCCTCTTTTACAAGTTCTCGATTAAGAGGGCAACAATGAAATACCCCTTTTTGAATAGGCTCATTTTTCTTTAAAATCTCAATCGTATCCATAACTGCCTCTCTTGTATGGATTACAATTGGTAATTGCAATTCATTGGCTAATCCTATTTGTTTGATAAAAGCTTGTTTTTGCAATTCTTTATTTTCCTGATTCCAATAATAATCTAAACCAATTTCACCAATGGCGACTATTTTGGCAGTCTGTTTTGCGATTTTCTTTATTTCCTCCAACATTATCCACATTTTTTCTTCTGATTGTGGAATATCATTTGGAGAAATTCCTGCTGTTGCATAAATGAAATCATATTTCTCTGCTAATTTCTTAGCTTCTTTAGAAGATTCCAGGCTATAACCAGCAGATATCAGTTTCGTAATCCCTTCTTTTCTAATTTGTTCTATTAATTGGGTTCTATCTTCTTTAAACCTTTCATCATCTAAATGTGCATGACTATCGAATAATTCCATCCCCATTCTCCTAACTTACTTTATTAATAATGTTACATTAGCTACCGCATAAGCTTTACAATGTGATAAACTCAAACCCATATCCTCTATCTCTTCCAATTTCATTCCTAGTAAATTAAGGCAAGGCTTACCTTGTTCATTATTCACAATTTCGATATCTTTCCAGGTAATCGAATACTTATCTTCTAACCATTCTGAAACTGCTTTGAAGGTCGCCTCTTTAGCGGCAAATCTAGCCGCATAATGTTGATATTTTTGATTTCTTTTACTCTCACAATAGGCAATTTCTTTTGTCGTATAGACTCTTTCTACAAAAGCCTTTCCTGTTTTCTCATCTAGGATACTTTCTTCAATCCTTTTAATCTCTATGATATCTGTCCCACAACTAATTCTCAATTCCTTCTTCACCTCACTGTTTGATGCATCATTAATTTCCTTTTGACATAAATGTCATAAAATTTAGAATATTCAGCAATAACGAAAAGACTAATATAACCGCTATCACAATGGTAATCTTTCCTTGTTTTTCGATATTCAATTCTTTGTATAAAATATCATATTTATTTTTCACTTCATGATATAACTTATCCAACTCAAATACTTCTTGTAACTTATCACTTAACAACGTTCCTGTTTCATCTTCCGTAATTTCTTGTATCCATAAATTTTTTGTAAACTCTATAAACTTTTTTCTTGCCTTTTTCACTTTAGTAATATTTTTAAATTCCAATTCTATTTTCTTTAAATATATTTTTTGATACAAATTAAAAACATATGTATAGAAATATTGATTTTCGTATTCTTCTGGTAAAATCGTGTAATTATTAATATCATTACTAGAAGAAAATAAAGTCATACCTAACTTCGTCAGTCCCAATTTAGCATATTTCCACTTAGAAAAAGTTTGAACCGTTTCATATTCATAATCTCTACTATTATCTGCTGGTAAAATATTGGCATATTTAATAAATTGATATTTTATTTCGTTAAAATGATTGGTACAATTCCAAGCATCTTGATCAATACATACATAGGAATACGTCAAAAATCTCTCTGTATCAATATTAAGTCTATTTGCTTCTATATTAGAACCTGTTATTCCATAAATAAAATCTTGAAGCGTTTTCGTATTGGCAAAACTATCTGTCTGAATACGTATATTATCATAATTTTCTAAACTTGCAAATTCATGATTAATGTCTCTGAATTTATAATTGAAATTCAGCACATTATTAAAATCTCTATCATCTTCTACATTAGTTTTAAAAGCCAAAAAGCATATACCTGTTGAAAAACAGATTATTTCAACTTTTTGAATGGTAAAAAAAATTCCATTTCTTTGCTCTAATTTCCCTTGAATATCTTTTTTCAATCTATATTCAAAGATATTGCATGGGTTTTTAGCTAATAAAGCTGCTCTTGTCTCAATTGGCAATTCTTCTAGTCTTTTTACTTTTGCATTTCCATAACTAAAACTAGAGAATAAAAATTCTCTAATTTTAGGTAAAAAATATTTATATAGTTTCAAATCTTTCTCTTTTTGAAAAACTTTTAAACTACAATTTTTATCTTTCAGCATTTTTAATATATACTTTTGATATTTGCCATCCTTTATCACAAAGGGATGGATAAAATAAGTATATTGATAATTCGTCTTTAGTTCCATCTAAAATTCCTTTCTTTGCTTCATTTTCTCCAAGACAGTGAGACATTTTCTAGCGTTGATTATAATAATTCATATTCATATCTTTTCCTAAATGCCATTTTCCCACAAAATCAATTTTTAAGTAATCTTCTAAATCATAAGTTGGCTCTTGTACAATATTTCCTTTATTATCAATTGACCCCCATTTTCCATCTTTTTTAATCCCTGCATAACCATAACTGTTTTGTTCCGTTGCATCATCATATTGATAATCTACCAATACTTTTCCATCTTTATCAACAAATCCATATTTTCCATCTTTCTTACTTTTAAATAAAGTATGACTCGTATGTACTTCTGTTACTTTTTTCTCTTCAAATTTAAAATTATAATATTTGTATTCGTCACCTTGTTTCAATTCAATATATCCTTTTTCATCATCTGAATCGACTAAAATTCCAGATTGGCGAACAGTAAATGTATTATCTATCATATCATTACTAAAATCTTCTTTTTCTGCCATATACAAATCAGCCTTTTCAAGATAAGAAATAGAAATATAATTTGGTTCTACTTTGGTATTTCTTTCTGAGTCTATTATGCTATATTTTCCATTTTGTTTGGCTAAAAATATTCCTGACTTTGCTTCTTTTAAATCCTCGTAATCAGCGGGAATCATGACTTCTCCTGATGATTTCATCACACCATATTTACCATCTTTTACGAAAATGACTCCATTTTCTGCATTTTTTAGAATTGCTTTAATCTCATCGTAACCTGTACTTAATACTTCTGATCCGTCCTTTTTCACTAGTATCTGTTTTCCTTTTTGCTTTACTACATATCTATCATTTCCATACACTTCTTTTATAATTTCATCATATTTTGGTTCTAATACCACTTGGTTAGAGTAATCTACTATGCCATATTTACCATCTTGCCCTTTTACAATAAATCCTTCTTTGTTATCTTTTCCTAAATTAATAACATCTACGTATTGAATAGCTAAAATCTCTTTTCCTTCATTATCTAGTATTCCAGTTTTTCCCTCTTTTGTTACCTTTAGTGTATTTTTAATTCCTTCCATAGCAACGATATTATCATACTCACATGGTCTTAATTCTTTCCCTGTTAAATTTATCATCCCATATTTACCGTCTTTTTTCACTTTTAACACATTATCTTCATACCAAACATTATGGTTGTTATCTTTATTGGGAATGGCTTCTATTTGTTCATATTGTGTAAATATTTCTTGGTTTTTGCTATTTAGGGCTTTTGTTTTATATTCCCCTGTTTCATAATTAACATCATAGATACATAAAAATACATCATTTTTACTATTTGGAATTGTTATCATTTCTTCATAAGATGGGTCGATTACAATATTCCCACCAGAATCAATCACTCCCCATTTATTGTCTTGAAAAACAACAACATAATCTTTACTAGTTATTTTTACTTGTTCTTTATCTTTGGTCAATATCCCTTTAATAATAAATATAAACATGATGACAACAATCAATGCTAATATAACTGCAAATACCTTTTTTAGATTTAATTTTGGTTCTTCATATCTTCTTCCTCTACTCATTTCTGCCTCCTTTTTAACATTTAAAATATATCATAAAGTGACTTTTTTTTCAATACCTATAATCTGTTTTGGACATAATTCCTTCAGTGGCATTTTACTAGAAAAAGACATAAAAAAAAATGTGCCAAGGGGATTTCTCCTCTTGTTTGCACATCTTTATAAACTTTTCTCTTTAAACTTACAAACGATAACACTCATATCATCTTTTATTACACCAAAATTATTATCAATTGCCTCATTTAAAATCAAATCAGCTATTTTCTTCGTATTGGTTGTTTCAATATCTTCCATCATATATTTTAGCCATAATTCTTTATTTTTATATTCAATATTAGCATCTAATATACCATCTGAACACATAAGCATAATATCTCCTGAAACAATATCTTTATCAAAAGTTTGAATTTGACCAGTTTCTACCATTCCTGTTGGTAAAGAATTAGATTTTATAATTTGTACTTTTTTACTGTTTTTTATATAAGTTGGGCAGGCTCCACTTTTCATAAATTCTATATTTCCTGCATACAAGTCAATAATAGCAATATCTAACGTAGCAAATACCTCTGTGTTTTGGTTAATTAAAGAGGTATTAATTAAATCCAATGAAATACTTTTATCAAAACCAGATAACAAAAGATTTTCCAGCATTCTCAAAGCTTGTGTACTACTTTGTCTAGCTTTTGTTCCAGTCCCCATTCCGTCACTGATAGCCACCAGATATTTTCCATCTTTTAATCTAATATGTAGCATAGCATCTCCTGAAAGCTCACTTTTGCTTTTGGTCCCTTCGGCTGTTCCAATTGCTATTACGTATCTATCATCTGACAAAAAACTCAATTTCTTTCCAACTGAAACTTCCTCATTTAAAACAATTTCTTCTTCCAATACTTGTGTTGCTATTTTTTCTATCATCTCTATTTTTGCCATCTCAAGAACTTCGTCAAAATACATCTCTATCCTATATCTTCCTTCTTTTCGAATGGAAAGATCTTGTATTGGAATATTTTTCTGTTTCAATAATTCTAATAACTCTGTCTTTTTCCTTTCATATTGGGTTTCTTTTTCTATCTCATCTTCCATGCCTTTTGCCATTTTTTGAATAGCTTTTGATACACCATCGAGTTGTTTTCCCATGTTTTTTTGTTTTTCTTCTATTCTCTTTTTCCAAATAAAATCCGATTTCACTACTTTATAGGAAACATTAATCATACGCACAATTTGAGAAATGTTTTCTTCTAAATATTGGCTGATATCTTTATCATCAAAACCAACAATATAGCTATTACATTTTGCAAATACCTCTAATAAAGCTTGTCTATCTATTTGCTGTTTATCTAATAAATACTGAAAAACTTCATCTATTATTTTCCCTTCAGTATTTGCCATATCTTCATACAACATATTATTTTTGTATGGTTCTAAGTTACTTAATAACTCTGTTATAAAAATTTGCTTATTAGTCTGATAGGAACTTTCTTCTACCTGATGATAATTTGTTGCCATTTCTTGTATTGCTTCTGACACCTGATTTAAGTTCTCTGCTACTTCTTTACTTCTATTTAAAGCTCCATTTGGTGTTACTGGTAAAAATGTCTTATTTCCTATAAACTCCTCTAAATTAATCTGTAAATTATTAGGTACTGCTAATAATCCAATAAAAGCAATTAAAATTTCTTTAAAGTGAATTAACTCTATTGTATATCCATTGGAAACATAAGCTAAAATGATATTACCTAGGGCAAACCCTACTACAACACCAATTTTCCCAAATCGGTTTAAGATTCCTGCCATCATACCAGAAATGCTATAAGCTGCTATCATAATTGGTTCTGAACCAGTGATGACACCTAACGTTACTCCAATTGTTACACCAGCAGTTGTTCCTACTAAAATTCCATTTTTCCATCCTAATATCATAACAATTAAAATACTTAAAATATTTTTAATGCCAAAGCCAAATAAGCTAACATCTCCAAATGCCCCTACACTAATGGCTAAAATCAAACTGGCTCCAATCAACTCTTCAATGGTATAAGCTTTTCTTACCCAAAAGTCTTGCAATACAATGGTTGAATTAACAAATATTTTATAGAAAACAAGTCCTATAATAGAAATTGTTATGCCAGATAAAATGTCATAGATTGTAAATCCAGATATTGCAAACTTGATTATTTGTATGATTAAAATGGATAAAAAAACATTTTTTCCAATTTTAATTTTTTCATTTCTTTCTTTTTCATTATAAATTGGTTTTACAATAAATAACGTAGCCACCAAAACCAGAGCTGTTAGAAAATATCCTAGTGCTCCTCCAATTCCATATCTTATGAAATTTCCTATTAAAGATACCAAGATAATGCCTAAAGTTGGTACAGAAGATGCAAAACAAGCACCTAACATACTAATACTAAAAACAGAGAATTCTCCTCCTAATCCTACCATAGATAATAGGAAGGAAATAATATATAAAACAACATTTTTTAAAGCAAATACATTAGAAAAAATATTTAATTTGTCATTATTTTTTTCTATGACATTTTCATTTTGAAACATCCTTACCACCTCTTATATTTTTATAGGCTTATTTTACTACTTGTCCTTCGTGGTTTTTGTCTTTTTTAGTAACCTAAACTAAAAAAGTTTTTTACAATTTATAACATATATTTTTGTTTTTCTTATTATTGTTCTTTTTTATTCTCTATATTTTATTACAAAATGTCAAAAAAAGCAAGTTAAACGCGAAAATTAAGTTTCGGTTGTCATGATTAGAATTACTAAGTATTTAAGCTTGCAATTAGAAAATCTCATCTGCATAAATAAGCCATGCTGAATGAAAACCACTCTTTTTCCTCTTTCTTATAAATTCCTTGGCTACCTTTCATAACGTTTACAAATTCTAAAACAAAAGTCACAACCATCCCCGAAAACAGGACCCTTTGTGACTTTTGTTTAAGAATTAGTAGAACTATTTCAGTCGCATTCGTCATTTATAAGAAAGAGGAAAAAGAGTGGTTTTGCATAGGAAAGAAGCTCGTTTCATATAAAATAGAATTTCTACAAAAACTTAGCCTATCCAAAATTGATAATGGCTTTTTCTATCAAAAAATTACTAGAAATAGCCAAAGAAAAACCAAAATTTTAAAATGTGCAAAAGGAAACATCCCCTTGCACATCTATTTTAATATAAATTTCTTAATGAAAATAACGCCCAATAAGAAAACACCTAATAAACTAATTCCTATCATCGTATTTGTAATAACACTAATATTCCTATTAGAACCTGTTGGTGGTACAATGGTTATCGTAGCCGCTTCATCATCATCATACTCTTTAGAATTAGCCAAATTTTGTGTATAATTACCTGGTACGGTTATCAAAGAGGAGCCACCATCTTTTTTAACTTCCACAATCTCTGAACTATTATCAAATACTAACTCATCATCTCTAGCTATATTAGACAACAATTTACTAAGAATAACCTTTTTCTCTTCTGTCTCATTTGGTTTTAACTTCTCTTTAAAATCTTCAATCAACAAAACCTTTTTCGTATTTTTTAATAATTCGCTAACACTTTCATATAACCCTTGTGTAACCAAGGTTTGTGTCGTACCTGTTACCACATTACCTACTTGGTTAGCATCATCAATTGCCAAATTATTATCCAAATAATCTATCACTTTATTAGCCTGTAATTTCACCTTGTTTTCATCATCATCTCCATATCCTTGTCCATAGAAATAGTAGGCATAATCTGAACTTACATAATCTAACTCACTAATATTAGTTACCTTTAATGTGTAAGTAACTTCTAATTTAGCACTTTGTATGATTTCACTATCGATTTCCATTTTAATTTGAGCATTTGCTTGTTCTGATTCTGGAATACAAACCGTATGTTTCACTTCCTCTTTCAATCGTAGTTTACCGTTTTTAGTTTCTACTTCTGAATCCATCAATACGGTTCCATTGGCTAATGTAACTTTCATCCACGAAATTTCTTTATCTAATTGCAATACCTGTTTGGCTCTTTCTACTATTCCAAAATCTACATTTTGTAAATAATTTCTATAGTTTTCTGCTTTTACCGCATAATGTCCTTGTGTCACAATATGACCTTTATCATCTAGTTGGTATTCTTTTGCTGTATCCATATTACTTTCGTATTCTATATTTACTCTAAAAGTTGGGGTAAGAGAGTCCATTGTTGTCATGAGTTGTGTTCTTTCATTCTTTTCTTCTCCATTGTCTTCGTATTCCCTTATCGTACCATTATTATTTTGAATTGTCATTTTATTTTCATAGTTAATGGTACTACTTTGGTCATCAATTGCCTTTCTTGTCACAGGATTATCCATAGCATCTGAATATCTCGTATTTTTCTCATATTTATACCATTCTTTACCATCAATACCATTGATTCCAGATTGTCTATCCTTTTGCTTATATATGGTTCCTTTATAATCTTGTACACGAATTGTTTTTTCTTCCTCGCCAATATAATGCTTACCGCCCCAAGTATAAATAATCTTATAATAATCTGGAATAAACCCTGCAAAACAATACTTGCCATCATTTTTTGTCACATAACGAGCTGGTATCCATTCCCATCTTCCGTCTCGACTACTCAAATCTTCTTGTAATTGCACATTTCCTTTCTCATCTACCAATATGTCTCCTGTTTCATCTATTTTTACATATTGATATAATGTGGCTAATTTCATGGTTCCGTCTGCATGATATTGTATTTCTCCTTTGTTATTTACTACCACTAATTCAACGATTGCACCTTCAACTGTTTTATCTGTTTCATCCAGTGTTCCACTACCTTCGCGAACTTTTCCTGACATTAAAGTAGTAGCATCTACATCTTTTTCTGGCTTAACACTATCCTCAAATACAACTCCATCTAGTTTTCTTTCTTCTTGTAAAACTAATTGTAATCCTGGTGCTTTACAAGTATCCCACTCATAAGTTTTTGTATTTTTTATATCTATATTCCCTGGTCTTGAATATTTATCAACAGCTGCATAAACTTGACCATCTTTTCTAGTAGAATAAGAAGTTACCTCAGCAATATTGCACAATGTGTTTTTATCTAAAATATGTATGATTTGATCTTGTTTTACTTCTAATTGTACATAAACATATTGATCTTCTTTCCCCACTTCAACTGGGCCTTGTATTTCCATTTCATAATATCCCTCATTTTTAGAAGTTACCCATTCATAGTCTAATTTACTTTTTTCTTGCACATTTCCTTTATCATCTATTTGTCTTCCTACTTTGACATGTTCGTTATCACCATAGTAACAATCTGTATAGTAATCTTCTATTTTATTGACAATAGATGTCAAAGTTGATGAACCATTATGAATTGCTATTTTATAAGTTGCCTTTACTCTTAATTTGTCATCCCCTTCATAATAAACATCAGATTCGTATAATGCCCTGGTGTAACTGCCATCTCTTTCTTGGAATTTAATTTGCGGTGAACCATATATTTCTGTGTCAGGTTTAGAAAATACTTTATCATAATTGTAAACATAGGTTGCATGATTAATACTTACTTGAATAGATTGTAAGTCTTTTACTAATTTCAAGTTTGGTTGTTCTCTTTTTTCTATTCCTAAATTTACATTTTCTATTTTAGTCATACCATCATTTCTGATATCTTCTGGTGAAGCAATATCATCTAAATACCCACCTGTACCATCTGGTTTTACATAAGCTTGATAGGTATCTGCTATTATCATAAATATATCATCTACACCATTAACTGGTCCTCTATCCTCTCTGTCTTCTTTATTTTTATCTTCGTATCCATAATTATAATTCTTTTCATCGCCAAATTTTAACTTGCTTTCATAATCAGATGTACGATAATCTAAAGCATGCTGATTGGAACCTTCATAAGTAATGGTTTCATATGCATGATTAAATTTCTTTCTTCTTGCTTCTCCTTCTGCTGCTTTGCTACCATTGTGTGCCTTTAAATGAAGAGGTACTGATTGGTAACTCATACCATTGTAACTAAATTCTACAAAAAGAGTCGGTAAGTCATCAATGACTATTCTTTGGAATTCATATTCTCCTTTATCATTTGTTTTTGCAATAGCATCTTTGGTATTCCCTTTTATGTCTGTTAATTGAATTACACCTTTGTCATTTCTTAAAATAACTTCAATTCCTTTTAATCTTTGATCAAATTTATCATCTGCTCCTTCATTCCACAACGCATTTCTTTGTTTTTGTTTTTTGGATGTATAAAATTCAATATCTTGCCATACATAACCACCTAAGTCAATATATTTTCTTCTGTTTTTCACTGTTACTATATCACCATTTCCATTAGCTGCATCTTGTGTAAGATTAGAGGCTTGTCTATTTACTTTTACTTGTGCAATTCTTCCTTTTCCATCGGGATTTACATTAGATTCCCAAGTAATATACTCATCATCTATTTCATAAGCCGTATGATTACCAATTGATATTTCTATTACTTGATAAGTATCGATTAATAGATTGTGAATCTCTATTATGCCATCTTTATCTGTTATAAATTCGGTTGCTTCCTCCTCTTTTGCTGTGTAATACAAATTACTTAAAAGAATTTTTCCTATCACTTTGCTTTGTCTGGTATTCCCACTTTCTGCTATGATATAGTTTCCATTGGATGCTTTTATTTTAAAACTTACTCCTTCTAATGGTGCACCACTATCTTTATCAATTTTATGAATTCCTAAATTTCCAGTTTGCTTAGGATTTTTCAAAGTAAGAGTGACTGTCGTTCCTTTGGTTACATTTACTGTATCAGAAACCATCTGTGTATATCCATAATGTGGATTAAATGTCTCTTCTACTGTGTATCGACCTACTAATAAGTTTTGAATTTCTACTATTCCATTACCATCTGTCACAAATTCAGTTGCATCCCATGGATAAGGTACTGTCTCTAAATTTGTTAAATAAACACTTCCTGTTACTTTATTTTGTACACCATTACTTATTGCTCTAAGATATTGTCCATTTGAATTTCTTACTTTAACTGTAACACTTCCTAATGGTGCACCAGTATCTTGATCTATTTTATGAATTTTCAAATTACCAGTTTGCTTTTGATTGTTTAAAACAACCTTTACCACAGATGATGATACAGTAGCAGAAGCACTTGCCATAGTAGTATAACCATAATGTGGATTACTAATTTCTGTTATGGTAAAGGTACCTGCTGGTAAATCATAAATAGCAATACTTCCATTGGAATCTGTTGTAAATGTCTTGTTATATTGTTTAGGACCTGTAACCTTAACACTAACTCCTGCTAAGCGAGCACCAGTATCTTGATCTTGTTTGATAATTTCTAATCCTCCTGTGTTCATAATGGTTTTACTTGCACTTTTAGCCTCAACTGTTACCTTTTTCCCACTATAAATGCCCAGATTTTGACTCGAAAAAGTAGATGTACATGTACCACATAGATAAGTAATCAGTGCCATTCTTGCTTTATAATATTCGCCACCTTTGGTTTTTATCGTTACTTTTATATTTTTGGTAGAACTCAAATTGGCTTTTACTCTTAGATAAAAATTCGTGTTGGGTGTAATTGCTTTTCCTGACTTTAAACCACTTTTATCAGCAGTAGTTGACCATCTTACTTTTTTATCATCAGAATATTTATAGCTTCCTACTATAATATCATCAATCGTTCCTGAACCAGATATCTTTAGAGGTCCAATGTAGGTATAAGTAGTATCTCCTTCTTTGGCAGTAGAAATCAAGGGACTAGTATCTTGAAAACTAATAGAAGAGCTTCCAATTGGTTTAAGCTTAGTGGCTGCATTGTACTTCTTTTCAGCAGCTTCCTTTTGTTCTGCTGTGTATGCTGTACGATTACTGTCTGTAAAAAAGTATGGATGTACTTTATCTTCAATTTTGTTTCTAGCTTGACTAACAACATAAGATACAGAAGCACCCCATGTACTAGAAGGTTTGGCTGTACTTCCTTTTTTCTCATAAGCATCATACAATATTTTAGCCACTGCATTGGCATTTTTCCACGTAACCGTTTCTTCACTTGTACGCTTGATATTTTTTCCTCCATAAATCGTAATTTCGCCAGTTTTACCATTAAAATCTACTAAATTAGTAATACAACTATGATAATTACTTCCACTTCCCACATGATTTTTAAGATGATATAAACAAGCACCATTTGTCTGGCAAGCAGCATCACCACCAGGTGTCAATTTTTCACCAAAATATGCTGTCTTTCCATTCTTTGCTAATATCCCTTCATTCATTTCTCCCCAGAACCAATCTTTATGATTTCTAACATACTTTGCAAATTCACCTTCTGTCATTATCGTTGTTACAGCAGCATAGGAAAAAGTATGGAAAGCAAAACTTATGATTATCATAATAACCAAGCCAATTATTTTTACCATTCTATGTTTCATTTTGATTGTTTGCCTCCTTTGTGCTAAAATTTTATTTCTCTTTTGACAACATTTTTACGAATCCAATACACACCAAATCCTATCATAGCATTTATGACAACGGCTAAAGATAAATATAAAATCAACCTTCCTGTTTTTACACTAATAATCACATCTGCATTGCTACTACCAAAAGAATGATATTCGTCTACTATTTCTGCGGTATTGCTAACTGGTCCTGTATTATTTTCAGACATTGTTTTGCTCAAAATCAATGTTACCTCTTTTGTTTCGCCTGGTTCTATCTTGCTATTCTCTAAAGAAGTATAATACAAATTAGAATCAGACTGATACCAATTTTTGTTTATGGAACCATCAAATCTTAAAGAATTTGGCATATGATCTACCATACTCTTAACATACCCTTCTGTATCTCCTGTATTAGTTACTTTTATGGTATATTCCAAGGTAACGATTGAACCAGCTAATTGCTTGCCTGCTATTTCTACTTTTGCCATTTTGGTATTATCATATTGATATACCTTTGTTCCTTCCTTGTTTTGTACCGTTATTTTATCAATATATTTATTTAATTCTAAATCAAAAATGCTAGCTTCTATCAACCCAATATCAATATGTTCTACATTATCATGACGAATTGAAATCGTATCTGTTACACCAACTGTATTATCATCTACCATTTTACTAATAGCATCTGAATTTACGGTTTCTGCTATGCCAGATTTTTGATATTCTGTTATTCCATACTTTTCTGTGTCATATTCAAATACTACCACATAGTCTCCTTCTTCTAATGTAAGTGAATAACTTCCATCCGAAGATGTTGTTGTACTCAAATCACTACCATCTTTTTGAACATAACTTCCAGTTGACACATCTATTACTTTTATTTTAATTCCTTCTATCAAGTTTTCTTTGGTTTCTCTAGATCCACTTTTATCTTCATCCAACCATGCTACTCCTGATATTGTGTATGTCTGCCCTTTGGGGCGATTAGGATTTTGATTAGATGAGCCATGATTCGAATCATTTGTATTTTGACTTGTTACATAGTAAACAATTTCATTTGACTTGGTTTCTGTCATTGCTGTTGTAACAGAAATGATATTGCTTAATGTTTCACTTGTTACTTGGCTTTCTACTAAAACGGCATGGATTTGTAAGGTAACAGTTGCTAACTCTTTTATACTATAATTAGCTATGATAATTGTATTATTTTGTAAACATTGTTCTGTTATTTCTTTTCCTTCTAAAAATACGGATTGCACCACAATTCCTTCTGGTAACTTATCGGTTATTGTAATATCATGTTCCTCGTCTACTAAATTGTTTATGGTAGCTGTATAGGTTACTTGGTTACCATCTTTGATGGTAGTATTATTTTCTGGATTACCAACTTGTTTTACCGTAACAGGAGAACGATTACTGTCATCTTTCTTTTCCTCCACTCTAAACTTTAATTCATTGGATTCAACTGTTAAAAAATCATAACTTACTGTTATCTTATTGGTAATTGGATTTTCTTCTACTTTTGTGGCATCTGCTACTACATTCAGTACCATAATCAATTTCTCGTTTTTCTTTAATGGTTTATTTGCCACTAATTTATTGTTGGTAATGATAACATATTCCTCATCGTTTGTTTCTTCATCATCTTCAAAAATACCATCCTCATCTACCGTAATCGTATGATTCTGCCCATCTTCGGTATGCCAATATCCTGACGTTGCTACCAAACCATCTAGGAAAAAGTCATAGATACTAGCTTTTACATCTGTTCCTTTGTTTTGTATCTCAACTGAAATTTGGAATTCCTGTCCATCTTTTAGTATGGTATCTTCACTGATATTAGCAGTTTGCGTTATGGTTATATTTCTTTGGGTTTGATAAATCGTTCGATTTGAAACATTAGAAAAATAGGTTTCACTTTCGTGTAAAGTACACTTTGTATAAATATTTACTTCTTGTGTGTCTCCTTCAAACCCATCTAAGTATGGGCGTATCGCAATATTTAACAAACCATCTTCGCCTGGATCAATTTTACTTACATGTATCGTGAAAACATCATTAGAAGTAGTTACTCCATTCAAAACATTAGCTTCCACACCATCTTGATTTGGCAAATAAGCTTTCACATCATAAGGTTCAGAAAAAACTAATCCATCTGATGGTTCTACTTCAATAGCAACATCTTTTAAAGTTTCTTGGGATAAGTTTTTTACTTGTATCACATAACTGGTTGGATTCAAAGAATATAATTTCAACTCTTCCGCAGCAGCTTGTTTTATCACCATTTTTAATTTTGCTTGTTTAATGGGATTGGCAATTGTTGTTACTGTTTGTGTCTGGGTTTCTTCCGTCTCTACTGTAATATTGCCAACTACTTTAGCATCTTGATTTTCTACCTCTTTGACAATTGCTTGATAGGATAAATCTACACTCTCTTCATTTTTTAAACTTTCCAAGACAAATTCCTTTTGGTTGGTATCCAATTCCTCCCAGAAGTAAGATGTCAAATTATCTTCACCTGTCCCATCGTTATAAGCATCATATCCTTTTAAATCAAATATATTAGCATTTTCTTGTATCGCTTGTACTTTTATATTACTTAAGTCATGTCCTGTATGATTCGTAAGCTTCATCACATATTTTATCGTCTGTCCTTCATATACCTCATCACCATCTTGTAATTCAGAGCCTGCTGTTGTGGTAGAAATAGAAACATCTACTCCATTTTCCATTTTTGTAGTAACTGCCTTATTTAATACACTTGTTTTGTCCATAGTCATTCTTTGTGTCTCTGCTCCTATATGAGAAGTTTGATTCATTGGATTATCCAAATAAGTATAATTTACTTCTGTTTTTCCATATAAACTCTGGCCATAAGTTAATTCTTTTGGTATCACAAATCCATACCTCATTTGTATTAACTGCCCTTTTGCCACCTTATCAAACACTATTTTATAGGATTTCGCATGTTCTGCTCTTTCTGTCCAAGAATCATCTGTTAAGGAAGCTGTACTACTAGTTGAATACATAACTGTTACCTTGTCTAAATTAGTCTCAATGGAATTTACTAATTGCGTATCTATGGTACCATCATAAATCCCTTTTGTTGGGATTCTTCCTATTATACTTACATTTGTCATATCTTCTTCATAATTGTTCAAAATAGCTATTCCCATGGTTGCTATTCTTTCGTTACTTGCCAAATCCAAAACACCAGTTGGCACTTCATTATCAAGTGTAAAGTTATAATCACCTGCTTCATTAAATCGGCTCATTTCACTATAAATCATAAGTCCGTATTTTGATTCAATCTTTTGATCAATGGACTCTTGATATGCTATCTCTTTTCCCTTTTCATTTGTAAAATCCAATTGTATTTTTTGAACTTGGCTTGGTGTCAAAATTCCAAACGTAATATCAGCTACGATTACTAGTGTCGCTTGATTGATATCTGCTGTGTAATGTGTCTGTTCTCCTGATAATGCAATTTCAATTACTTTTTGTCCATTTTCCTCTATTACCTGTGCATTTTCCTGTCGAAAAGCATTGCCATGTACAAGATGAATGGATTTTACCTCCAAATTTTGAATTCCACTTGGTAATCTAACTTTTATGTTTGGATTTTTAAATAAGTCATATTTTTCATCATCTGTACACAATGTCACTTTGAATTCAACATTCTCGTTTTTAGAAAGAGTTGACAAATAATCCTGATTTATTTCTATTTTGGCTGCTGTTGTTGTGTCCTCCAATATCATATTAGCACTAGAACCTGTCGCTCCCTCATGAATTGCTTGCCATTGTCTCATGGTTTCTTGGTTGTAATCTTCTGGTTTCATTCCTTTTGTATTTTCAAGTGCAATCGTCCCTGTTCCTATTATTTCTGTAGTATGAATTTGAACTTGCTTAATTCCTTCTGGATAATAAATCGTTACATTTCCGTTTTCATCTGTTGGTGTTTCTCGATGAATTTGAAAAATTAAATCTCCATCTACTGTAAGTAAATTCATACTTCCGTTTTCACCAAGTATCCTCTCTACTTGCGACTTTTTAACAGTTGTTTTTACATATTGCACATTAGCTTTTACCGATGTGTCAGCCATCTGGTAAGTTGATTCTTCTAAACAAATATCTATCGTTTGATTTACACTATTATTGGCAATATACAAATTGGTTGTTACTTGGTAATTTCTTTCTTGTTTTGCATAAATCTTTCCTTTATGGATACTAGTTTCTGCTAAATTAGTACTAGTTGTCACAATTCCATCCTTTTCTTCTTGCACTGCTACTGTTGTCGTGGTTGTCTTTTGCGTTTGATTAACATCTGGTAATATAATAGTTGCCGTTGTGGTAATTGGTTGTGTTATTGGTGTATTTTCATCTAATAGATACGTTACCACAAATTCATCTTGTCCTTGCTTTTCCCAACTTATTTTTCCTTCTTCTTCTTCATTTGTTACTTGTATTTGTAATTTGTCTGTTTCTTGTACATATTGCCAATTACTTTTATTAAAATCAATTTCATTCTTACCATTTGTTGCCTTTGTTCCCCTTGTAATCACGCTGATTGCCTCTACACCCTCTAAAGTTGACACTTCTAAATGAGTTGCTTTTATGGGATAAGCATTTCCACGTAAGCCACTTTTCAACAATAGTTGTACCATCCTTTTATTTTCTCCATTGATTTCATATACATGATTGGTTAATATCTCACTTGTTAATTCTTGCCCTTCACCTTCTTCATAGGGACTATTCCAGATAAATGTCACTTTTCTTTGGGCTTGTATTGATTTCTCACGTTGTTCACTATCTTGGTAAGTTCCACTTAGGATAAGATTACTTTGGCTTTGCAAAAAATTAGGACTTATTTTATTTTCTTGAATTGGTTCTATCCCAATTTCTATTTCCACTCTTTCACCAGCATGTATTTGGTTCAATGTGATAGTATTTCCGTCTATTTCACGAATTGCATTACTTACGACTTCTTGTTTCCATCTAAAATTGCTATCTTTTAACTCAATTTTTCCATTGAAATTTCCTTCCTGCTTTACCGTAACCAATAGGAATAATTTCATATCAGAACCATTTATACTTTCTTCTTTGGTTTCTAAAACTTCTCCATTCTCTCCTTTTCCATATACATCAAACGTAACATTTTCATGATTGGTTGCTGTTTCCAGACTCCATTCATTTGCTGCATAAGAGACAAGACTAAGTCCTATGGTTAAAAAATCTACCAATGTTAAAACCATAATTAAGATAACAGCCATCATTTTAGATAATGGTTTTTGCCTCATTTGGATACCTCCTGTCTTTTTTATCTATTTTCCTTACTTTATATGTTACTAATGATTTATCTATAAATCAATGTCGCTTTTTTCCTTTTTCAAAACGAAATTGTCTTAGCTTTACGGAAACTGTTTTCTGCTGCTTTTTGTTATTTCTTTTAAGTTTTCTTTACAATTTTATAACATGTGTATCCTATTTTTTAGTCATTTCCACCAACTGCCTATTTGCGTAAAGAAATCATAAAAAAACGAAGGTTTTGTTTCCTTCGTTTTCTATTCATTATTTAAGAATTTTCTTTTTGATAATGATAATGCCTGCTCCTAAGATAATAAATGCTGTTGTTCCTACTACAATTGGTATGATGTAATTTAAGTTTTCACCAGTAGCTGGTGTTACAATTGTTGTCTCAGCCATACTATTATCTGATTCTTTTGCTCCAGAACCTGGTACATAGTTACCTAGTGTCGTTTCTAATGTTGCCCCACCAGTTCTTGTTACCTCTACTTCTTCTGCTTCGTTGTCTAATGAAATCTCATCTGTAGTAGTTAATACTTTTGAAACATTTATATCTACAGTAGCTTCGTCTGTTAAATTGCCTTTATTTTGTGCATTTTTAGGTATCAAGTTATTTTGTTTTAAAGAGTCTGTATAAAGTATCATTTTTTCTCCAATCGTTGAACCTTCTCCTTTTATTACTTCTTCTACTACCCATTGGCTAATATCATTATTTTCTCCATTGGCTGACATAACTTTCCATGTATTCTCATATGCTTTACTGTCAAATGACCAATTTCTATCCAAGTAATCTATGATTCCTGTTGGTGTCATTGTGATTGGTCGATTGCTTCCTACTTCCCCATATAGATAGAATGTCGCATCTGCTGTGTCTGATTCTGGAATATAATCTAGTTCACTATTGTTAGTTACCGTTATTTTATAACCTACTTCTAATTTAGTACCTTGAATTAATTCGTTGTCAAGTTCTAGTCTAATAAATCCATTACTTGGCTCAATAGTAGGACTTGGTCTCATATAAGTAAGACCGCTTCTATCTCCTGTTATGGTACCATCTTTGTCTATTTCAATATCTACTATGACTTGACCATTTGCCAAAGTTGCCTTTAAGCTACTGATACGTTTGGTTAGAAGTAAATCTTGTTTGGCTCTTTCTATGATACCAAAATCTAGCTTGTCAATACAATAAGAATATTTTCTTCCCATAGAATCTGTATAAGCATCTCGATATTCTACATCAATTTCCATAATAGGTGTACTAGAGTCCATTTTGGTTGTAATACTTTCTACGTTTTCCGTATAAGCCTTGTCTACCGTTGCATTTGTATCTTTATTAACCTTCTTTATTTCGTTATCAATCTTCTTTCTCGTCTGATAATTATCCATGGCATCAGAATATCGATTTACATTGTTTCCATTTTCTGGTTGCTCTCCATCCTTACTATATTTCGTATCTACATACCACCATCTAGGACTTTCTTGTCTTTGCTTCTCTTGGTAAATAGTTCCTTTATAGTCTTGTACTGTATAAGTTTGATCTCCCCATGTGTAAGTCAATGTATATTTACCAGGTACATAACCAATGATATAAAAGTCTCCTTTTGTAAGATAATGTGTATTAATGCCTTTATCATCCTGTTCTATTTTAGTTGCTGTAAAAGTATATTCTCTTTCTTTGCCATCTTCTGTTTTTACTGTTTTGCTATCATCTTTTTTGATTTGATAATAGCCATCTTCTGGTACTGTGATAGTCTTGTATGTCATACCACTTCCTGTGCCTTCTTTTTCTTTAAGAGTAATCTCTACTCCACCAATTCCTTTTTCTCCCTCTTCGTAACTTCCACTACCTACACGTACTTTTCCTGTCATAACTTCGTCTGCCTTTTGTCCTTTTTCTGGTATTACTTCATCTTCAAATACTTTTCCTGTCATTTCTCTTGCATCTGCTAATTCTAATTGTAATCCTGGTGCAGAAGATGTATCATTTTCATAGGTTTTGAAGTCTTCTACCTTACTATTTCCAGGGTTAGAATTTTTGTCAATTCCTGCATATATCTTATCCTTTGTATCAAAGATAGAATAAGAATTAATTTCTGCTGTATTATTTAAAAGGTGTTTTGCCTGATTCTCTGAATTTTTGTCAGATAATATACTTACTACTTGACTTTTATCTAATTTGAACTGTACAAACATACTCTTTGGTTCTTGAGGATTTAGGTCAATATTACATGGTATGATTACCTTTTTGTACTTATCATTTCCGCTATCTACTTCTGAAATGGTATTTGTTTCTATGATGGTTCCTCCAATATTTCCTTTGTCATCTGCTTTGGTTCCAATTTTCTCAATCGTATAGTTTTTATCAAAGCACTCTGCTATACTATTAATTTTTGCTTTTAAGTTCTTATTTGACTGTATCATTCTTAATTCATAAGTCACATATACTTTTAATTCTTTATCTGGTTTATTGGGATTATACTCATAATCTGATGTATAGATTGCTCTTCTATAATTTCCATCCGATTTTTCTTGGAATTTAACCCCTACATTAAAGGTTTCTTCTTGGCTATACAAATCTGGTTCTTTATTCTTTTTATTATACAAATAGGTATGACTGTATCCATTTACACTTACTTTTGCATTGTGCATATCTTTTGTTAAACCAATGTCTGGTTGATATCTATCTTTTAATCCTAAATTGATGTATCTAATATCTGTTTGTCCCCAAACGATATGTTTACCCATTCCTATATCACTTCTACCATAAGGAGTAATATCTTTTCCCTCTTGGTCAGTTGCCTGATCTGTATTGGCTTGTATTGGGAAATCTCCTAGCTTTTCTTGTTGTATATAGTCTCCATGGTCATCTTTTTTAGCCGTGTAAACACCATCATTATTCAAGATAGCCTCATAATCCTTTGTATCATAAGTTAAGTTTTTGGTTTCTCCTGTTTTAGGATTTTTTGCCAATCCTTTGTCTCTTTCTTCACTTCCTTCAATAACACGAAATGCTTCATTATAGCTATTTCTTCGTTTTTCTCCTTCTGCTGCTTTTGAACCATTTTGGTAATTATCATCTGGTTTTGTTGCCACATTCGTATAGGTTAATCCATCATATTCAAATTCTATATATAAGAATGATAAATCTTTAATTTCTACGTCTTCAAACATGTATTCCCCATGTCCATTATTACCAGCATCTGAATACCAACCATGATAAGCTGTTGTTGCTGTTCTAACTTCATTTGTCTCACTATTAATCAATTTTACTGTGATACCATCTAATAGACGGTCTCTACTATCTTTGTCAAATACATCGTTTCTATCATCACCATTTAATTCCTTTGAATTTGACTTATCTACCCATACATAACCAGATAGCCTAACCCATCTTTGCTTATTCTTAACTAATACATGATTTACATCTTTTTTTACTAGTTTAAAAGTTCCTTTTTCTTTGCCTGCTATGTCATAGCCATATGGTAGCGAATCAGGGTCTTCTACATAAGTCCAATCACCAGTTGGAAGTCCTTCTTTATAGATGATACCATTTGAATCTGTTCTAAACCAGGTAGCCTCATTCTCATTGACATATTGATATTGATTTTTGCTAATTTCTTTTAACCATCCATATTTTGAATGATAGAATTTGAATGCTACATTTTCTATCTTTACTCTTTCATCATCTTCGTTTACTTTTTCTAATTGCAAATTAGTTGTGGTTGGTGTATTCGGAATTTGAGAATCTACCATCATGCCAGATTTAACTTCCCCTACTGGAAACCACTCATATTGACCTTTCCATTTATATATTTCATATCCTTCTGGTGCCTGAATTTCCTTTGTATAATACGTATCTGGTTGCAAATTAGAAACTTCAATTCGTCCATTTGAATCTGTCACAAAATGATAAGTAGCATCTTTTGTTACTGCCTCCATAGTAGTCTTATGATAAGTAAGGTCAGTTTTACGAACATATTCCCTCTTATATTTTGTTGCAACGTTTTCACCATCTGCTATTTTTTCATATCCTCTTCCATTGCTATTATCTGCTTTCCATGTTCCTTTACTATCTTCAACATATCTAAATAGTACGAATTTTGCATTTGATAGTGGTATATCATTTTTAACAGAATCGTATTTATATAAAGTTACTCCACCTGGCATTTCTACTGTAAGTTTTATTGGTACCTCTTTCAAACCTGTTTTTGTTTTTCCATCTGTAACAATTAAATTTTGCCAAGCTTTATCAGAACATTGTAAGAAATATATATCAGCTTCAACCTCGTTATCTTTTGCTTTTTTCGCCTTTATCTCTATTTCAAATTTAGTAACATTACCGCTCTTAGGAATACACACATAAAAATTCTTATTATTTTTTATGGCTGCTGTAAGACCTTCTGTGTCACTTGCTCTAATTATGATTTCAGAATTATCTGCCTTATATTTTAAAACTTTAGCACTTTCTGTTATATCTTCACCATCTTGCTTTTTTATGATAAAACTGCTTAATCCATCTGACGGAATCCCTGCTATATTAAATGGACCTACTCTCCAGTATTCTTCATTAGGAATATAGTCAAATTTTTTAGTTGTGAAACTAATACTTCCTGTATTATTTTCAAAATCTTCAATAGAACCTCCCGTTTCTTCCATGTCATCTTCTACATCTTGCACTAAATCATTATATCCCGTATCCTTAAAATAAGTTGCAAAATTAAGTGGAATTGGTTTTACTATATTACCATTTGAATTTTTATAACTCATCTTACTACCAACTTTTGTAACCCAAGTATTACAATATCCCCATACAAAAGATTTCAATTTTTTAGGGCTCAAAGTAGCAATACCAGTTGCTAGTTTCCTATTATAATTTTTGCTAACCTTATCATTTTCGGTTGAATACTTTGAACTTTTCATCTTTTTGCCGTCTTTTGTCATAAACCATGCTGTAGAATTTTCAATTCTGACATGGGCAATCACTTTATAATTTCTACCTACAGACCATAACCTTTGTCCTTTCTCAGAACAAAATAGATTATTTAACACATCATAATCTTGTGCCTTTCGAATTTTATAGGTATTGCCTAATACTAACTGAGAATGTCCTGTCAGTGCTTTATTTCCTGCTTCATTTCTCTTAAGTATATCTGCTGCTTCGTTACTTGGCATGCTTACTAACAATATTCCCATTACTAGTAATAATAAGATGGTCACTTTTTTTATCGACTTCATTCCATTACCTCCTTTCTTACCTTATCTCCTGATTATTCTGATTTCTTCTCTTGATGATTACAAAAGCTACTACACTACTAATTGCTAAAATAATCATGACAATAGAAATGGATACGATACCACCTGTACTAATACTAATCATTATTTCAGCACTACTCATATCATTTTCACCCTCTGCTTTATTGGCTGGTGTTGAATTACTATCCTTTAATCCTAATTCATTATAATCTTCTGCTATCTCTGCTGTATTCAAAGTCAATCCTGTATTATTTTCTGTCATCGCTTTTGTTAATGTTAAAGTAATCGTTTTAGATTCTCCTGCTGCTATCTTGGTATTAGCCAAACTTGCATTGTATAACTGTCCATTGGTTTGATACCAATCTTTGTTTAATTCAGAACTAAATTTCAAATCACTTGGCATATAATCAACTACTTTTTTAGCATAGCCATCTACTTCTCCCACATTGCTAACAATAATGCTGTATTCGATTAATACAGTACTTCCCTTTATTTTCTTAGCATCTAATTCTACTTTTGCCATATCAACATTATCATATTGTCTTACTGTACTTCCTGATGAACTTTGTATTAAAACTCTGCTAATTCCTTTTTCTAATTTCAAATCAAAGTTCTTTAATTCAATCAAACCTATATTAACATTGGATATATCTGTATTTCCTACTGTTAAAATATCAGTTGATGCCACCTCTTTTGTGGTATTACCAATATTTAAAGTATTCTTAACGGCATTGGAATTGACACTTTCAGAAGCACCACTTACTTGATAAGTTGTTAATCCATATTTTGTGGTATCATATTCAAAGATAGCAATATATTTACCATTTGCTACATTATTTAAGACATAAATTCCTTCTGTATTGGTAGTTGCCGTCATTTCATTTCCGTTGTTATCTTTCACCATCTCATTGGTTTCTACATTTAGTAATTTAACTTTTACATTAGCTAATAAAGATTCTCCTATATCTTTGATACCATTTGTATTTGTATCTAGCCATGCTACACCTGCTATCATGTTATTTCTTTGGGTATTATCTGGTTTTGGTTGTTGTGTACCATTATTTTGATCATGATTGGTATTGTCATCGTCTTGATCTTCTCCATCGTCATCTATTATACCTGATGAGATTCCTTTAATAATATGAGTGATTTCAGACGTAGTAGTAACCTCATCTCCCTCTTCATTTTCAATCACTGCCTTGTTGGTAATTGTTTTTACATCTGCATTTTCATGATAATCGACACGTGTTTTTATAATAATTGTAGTAGTGGCTTTTTCTTCTACAGAAGTGTAAATTCTTAATTTATTAGAACTTTCTGGTACTTTCTTTTCTTCTCCATTTACGGTAATTGACTGAATTTCTAAATCTACTGGAATTTCATCTATCACTTGAATAACTCTTGATTCTCCTGTACCATTATTTTCTACTGTTATAATATAATCGATTTCATCTCCTATTTGTACAAATTGTGATTGTGTATTTGTTTTCATTTCTGCTTTTATACTATAATCTAAAACTTTATCTTCCCATACATTAGAACGAACAATTTGATTATTTGATGTTGCTATTGTTGACATTTTTATGATATTAGTGTCCTTTTTATTTTCTTCTCCTACTTTGGCTTTTACTACATAATGCAATACTTTTGTTTCACCAACTCCTAAATTTCCAATATTGACTTCTTTTTCATAAGTTAATGGGGTTTGATTTTCAAAAGTAATCTCTTGTCCATCTCCTGTTTCATCGCTTTCACTGCCATCGTTTACATCTGAATCTTGATTTTCTCCTTCTGTGTTATTGTCAGCATCGGTTTTATTATCAACATCCATGTCTCCTAAGCCTTCATCTGGTATCTCTTCTACTTCCATATTGGTAACAAGAGTTAGCTTGTCTACCTCTGCATTATTAGACAAATTCGTTTGAACCTTAACATCTTTTTGTTCTGCATTAGATGTATTTTCAATGATAGCATAATATTCTACATAACCTCCTACATAAAGTTGTGTTCCCCCTGTCAAATCTGTAATTCTTTTTAGACTAACACGTATAGGAGATGTATCTGTTACATTTGTCATAGTACTTTTGGTCTTAGCTTCACCATATTGTACTTCTATTTCATTGGTTAATTTGGTTCCTTTTTGCGTATTCGTATTTACCCTTACTTCATATTGTATCACTTTTGTTTCCCCTGCTGCCAATTTTTCAATGGTCTGTGTATAATCTCTTTGTGCTACTTCTTGATAGTAAGCTGCTCCTGTGTAATTATAGTTATGCATTGGTTTCACTAATGTAGTTCCTTCTGGTACCTTTCCCATGACTCTTATATTGGTTGCTTCCTCTGTACCTGTATTAGAAACTTTCACTTGATACTTCATAACTTCTCCACTTTTTACGGTATCATTTGGTTTTAAAGTATCTTCTCCTACACTCGCATATAATTCTGATTCCACTTGTGGTCCCACCCCTGTTTGCATTGCAATTTTAGTAGAATCCAAGTTGATTTCCATTCCTGTCTCACGATTGGTTGCACGAATAGAATAGCCTTCTTTGGCTACCTCATTATAAGCTAAATTTTCTGGTATCATCATTTGATAATTAGCCTGTATGCTTGATTGTGCATCAACTGTATCCAATGAAATTAAATATTTTTTAGCTTCTAAGCTATCGAAACTTTCTGACCATTGATTTTGGGAATCTGTTATATCATCTGTTGCCTTTTCATTGCTTGAATAATATACTTTTGCCTTATCCGCTCCAATAACTTGTATGCCTTTTGTAATAGCAATTCCCATATTATTCTCACTGCTATCTGTTGGAAAATCTCCTAATATTTTGACATCTTTAATATCTGTTATATTACTATTGATAATTTCCATTTGAGCTGCTACTTGTTTTGCCGCACTCCCTTTTTCCATCATAACTTCTGTTGTTTCTTCTTCTCCTATTGTCTCTACTGCTAATTCATGAATACGATTAACAGCTGTAATTTCCTTTGGTGCTGTAATTTTTATTGGTACACTTGCTACTGCATTATTAGCATAACTTACTGCATTACTATTTTGATAAGATAAAACAATTTGCTCTTCACTTGTTGCTGCCGTTTTATTAACTTGCAAATCTGCTTCTATCACAAGAGTAATTCCCTCTACTGTTGAAGTATAATCGGTTTGTTTTCCATTCAAAATTAAGTTTATCTGATTACCATGAATAGCATATTGTATGGTATCACTAAATTCATGGTTATCATCATACAATTTACTAACATTAGTTAGCTGAATTCCTTCTACTTGTTTTGGTAAAATAATCGTAATATTTGGATTTTCATACAAATCATATTTTTCTTCATTCGCTAGTAATGTTGTTTTTATCTTGATATGATTGTTTATAACAGTAGATAATTGGTTCGTATCTATTTCTATTTTGCTCTCTGTTATTGTATCTTTTAATTGAATATTATTTTCTACTTGATTGACTAACCCTTGGTTGTATTGACAAGAAATAACATGATGAATACGAGAAGCTTCTTTTACAACTTGCTTTTGTGTCTCCTTAATGTTTTTTGTATGCTTAAACACCAAGGTTCCTTCTGTTTCTGGTGCTGTCATCTTTATAGTAATAGATTGTGTTTGACTATCACCATAATGAATAACAATATATCCATTTTCATCAGCTTCCACGGCAGCATCAATTATCCCCACCACTTGATTCTTTTGATTGGTAATCGTAATACTTCCGTTTTCTCCTAATATCTTTTTCAATGATTCTTTTTCAATTAATGTTTCTAAATAATAGACATTAGCAGTTTTCTGAGTTTCATTAATAGTATAGGTACTAGCATTTTCTTGTACTGTAATTTCCTTTACCATTTTAGCCAAATTTACTTTAACATTGGTCTTTGTTAAATATGGTCTATCCAATCCTGCCATCAATTTTCCTTTATAGATTTCATCTTCTTGGTTTTGTGTTGTTACTTCTACTACTGCATCTTTTTCTTCTTGATTTAAAAATACTTGTGATATACCATTTACTTCTTTTTCATTATATAAAATGATTTTTACTTCTGGTTCTAATATAAAATCATTGATTGGTACTTCTTTATCAAAAAGGTAAGTTACTATTATATTTTCTACACCAGATGTTTTCCAATCAATGGTTCCTTCTGACGTTTCTTCATTTTTAAATGTAATTTGACTGATTCCATCTTGATATTGATAATCATGAGATGTCATTGTATTTAAGTTCACTTGTGCTTGTATCTGTGGTTCTTTGCCTTCTAGGATTGGTGCTTTTAATTTAGCAACAATTTCACGAATTGGATAACTATTATTTTTTAATCCCACATTCCAAGATAATTGAACAACTCTCTTTTCTTGTCCCTCTATTTGAGATATTTTATTGGTAATAATAGTAGCATCATTTACAATATTTTCTTGCGTTGCTTGGTCTACAAATTTTAATTGTACCGTTTTGGTGGCATTTACTTTTTTATCTTTTTCTGAACTATCTTTATAAATACCATTCAATATGATTTTACTTTCCACATCTAATAAATCTATATCATAGATTTCTTCTTGAATTGGCTCGATTTTTACTGGAATTTCAATAGAAGTTCCAGCAGTTACGTGATATAGATTAATCGTATTATTTTCCACATTTTTAACATATTGGTTATCGGATTCTACTAGCTTGAAATTTGCTCCATCTGCTAAGCTAATGGTCCCATTAAAGTATCCTTCTTGCTTCACGTTTAAATACATATAAAGCAAAGCTTCTTGGTTATGTACTACCATATCTGTAACTGATACTTTTTCTCCTTTATCATTTTTAAAATATGTGTTAAATTCAATATTACTGTTATTAGTTCCATTATTGTTTCCTACCGCATAGCTGATTAAACTACTTCCTACAAAAACAAAATTGGTCATAGTCATTGTCAATATGATGACTAAAATAACACTTACTTTGAAAAGTTTATTTCTCATAGTATCCTCCTTATTATTGAGCCCTTTGTTGTGCCCAATACTTCAAATATATTATATATACTTTTCTTAAAATAAATCAACCAGTATATTTTATCTTTCGCTTTTTTCAAAACTTTTTCTCTTACGGAAAATGCCTTTTATGTTATATCATGAAATAATATTATTTTTTTGTTACATTTTGTAATATTTACTCTTTTTGTACATAGTCACCTATTATTATACACTGTTTTTGCTTTTTTTTCAATATTTTGAGGGTAAAAAAACAACCTTTTATGTAAAATTTGTTACCGTTCAGCCTAAAACAAATTTTTATAATAAAAAGCTTACCCTATAAAGATTTTGAAGAAAATATCTGATGCTAGACCTATGATATGTTTTTTCAAAAAATATTTAGAAATTCTTATCTAATTAAATGAGGGATGTTCAAGGCAAAACCATTATGATATGAAATTCGCATAAATGACGAATGCGACTAGAATAGTCTTACAAATTCTAAAACAAAAGTCACAAAAGGTCCTGTTTTCGGGTATAGTTGTGACTTTTGTTAAAGAATTTGTTGACGTCATGAAAGGTAGCCGAGGAATTTATGCGAATTTCATATCATAATGGTTTTCAACGTGAAAGAGGCTCATTTGATTAGATTAGAATTTTTTAATATTTCACTTTCTGCATTTCTAATTTAAAAAATACAGATAAGCTTTAAACTAGTAAAGTTTTTTTACCTTCTTTCATATAATAAAGACAGAGGTGATTGATTTGAATAATATGAATTTTGATGAAAATACAATGAACAAATTAAAGGATATGATGAACAAAGGAGATTTGAATGATGTCATATCACAGATTCCCCCTGAGATGATACAAAACTTTTCTTCTATGATGTCACAAAACCAACCCAACAATTCTAATACTAACAATAACCATACCAATAACGTCAATAATAACAACGCTAACTTTGATTTTAGTCAAATTGATATGAACACAATTTTAAAAATGAAATCTGTCATGGAAAAATTAAATACTTCCAATGACCCCAGATCCAATTTGTTATATTCTTTAAAACCATATTTACGTGAAGAAAAAAAAGGAAAAATAGATCAATATGCTAATTTGTTAAATGTTGCTAAAATTGCTGATTTGTTAAAAGATAATAATAAGGAGAATCCTAATAATGGCTAGTTTTTATAATAATTATTATAGATATTATAAACCTTATCCATCTGCCAATTTCAAAAATCCATCAGATATTGGCAAACCTCATTCTATTGAGGACAACTCTTCTACTAGCAAAGATTCTCATTCAGAAAAAGAAGCTCGTAAGGAATCTCGTTCTAAACATTCTGATAAAAAAGAAAAATCATCTAGTTATTATTCTTTTGGTCCCATTCAATTTAAAAATCCTATCTTCGAAAACATCGATAGTCCTATTTTTGAAATACTAGGAATCCAATTATATCTAGATGATATCATCATTCTTGGTTTATTATTCTTTTTATATCAAGAAGGCGTGCAAGATGAAATGCTTTATATTGCACTGATTCTTCTTTTGTTAAGTTAATCATCAATCTATTACTATTTTGTCATCTTCTAAATAAACACACGCCTGTTTATGCATAGTTTCTTCCTCACGGTCAATTTCTTTTACTACATTAGCAATTCTAATTTGTACGGCATCTACTAGTCCAGCAGCTATGATAGCCTGTTTATTTCCTTTTGCCCCTGCATGTGCCAATCCTCTTAAAGCTCCTAATACAATAATATTATCAGATGCTACTACTTCGGCACCTGAATTCACATCTCCAATAATTACGAGACTGCCTTCTGTTTCTAATTTCTGACCAGAACGTAGCGATCCTCTATGGAATTTTGTTTCAGATACTGCTATTTCTTTTGCAAAAGTTTTTTTGATACTATGCAATCCTAAACTTTTTGGCATATCAAAGTCAATTTCTACATCAATTTTACCTTTAATTGCTTTTTGTATTTCATCCATTTCTTTATTTTTTAAAATCTTACCTACTACTAAAATAGGTGTTTTTTCATCTTTATATAATTTCTTTAATTCTGTTAATTTCTTTTTTAATGCTTCCATAATTTCAGTTTGGTTGGCTTCATCACTTAATTTTATAACAATTTGGTCTTTTTTCAAATTAATACTTACACAATTCTTCATTTTTACGTCCTTTCTAATCTTTCCTTATTTTTAAGCTTTTCCTATGATAGGAAGAAATCATTCCATAACCCATCATCCATTAAAATTTATCGCATAATCTCGATATAAGGAACTGCCCCCATATCTTCTGTTACATTTTGTGTATTCATTCCAAAATATTCTGCCATAATATCTCTTACTACTTCGGCTGTGTAATTTCCATGCCCTCCATTTTCTACCATCACAACAATTGCGATTTCCGGATTTTCGAATGGTGCAAAACCAACAAACCAAGCATGTACTTTATTATTTGGTGCTTCTGCTGATCCTGTCTTACCACCTACACTAATATTAAAATCTTTAAATCTAACATAAGCAGTTCCTCCACTATCACTGGTAACTGACTTCATACCTTCTAATACCGCATTTAAATATTCCTGATTCATGGCTATATCTTGTGTATTATCTTCCTCTAATCCTAACTTCTTATTTACAAACTGATTAATTTCTTCTCTAGAAACCTCGGAACCATCTGCATTTCTAATGGTATCGACAATACTAACTGGTATTCTCTTTCCTCCATTAGCCAGCATACTAATATATCTTGCCATTTGCAATGGGCTAAATTCATTGTCCCCTTGCCCAATTGATGCATTCAAGGTATTTCCTGGATTCCAATTAGGATCATCTGGATGCATTTTTGCTTTTGATTCTCTGCTGGCTAAAACACCTGTAGTTTCCCCTTGCAATTCAATTCTTGTCTTTTTTCCTAATCCAAAATATCTTGCCACTTCCACTAATTTATCAATTCCCATTCTATCTCCTGTTTCATAGAAAAAATAGTTGCAAGACTTTTCAATTGCTCCTGAAACATCTACCCAACCATGACCTGTACGATAATCTGTGTAATGCCAACATCTTGGTTGATAATCTCTATATTTAGTATAAACACCCGTATCGTTAATTTTTGTTTTTAAATTGATAACTCCTGATTCTAATCCTGCAATAGCTGTTATCATTTTAAACGTTGATCCTGGTGAATAAGAGTTTTGCATAGCTTTGTTCACCAATGGTTTTGCTACATTATTGGTATAATTATTCCAAGCCTCTGTACTAATTCCGCCAATAAAATCAGATGGATTATAATCTGGATAACTTGCCATCGCTAATACTTCTCCTGAATTTACGTTCATCACAACACAAGCTCCTGCCTTTGCATCATAGGCTTTTCCGAAACCTCCTGTGGCTATTTTTTCGATATTGGCTGCTAAAGCATTTTCTGCCGTCTTTTGAAGATTGGCATCTATGGTAAGAACCACATCCGAACCTGCTACCGCTTCTTGTGCAATATATTCAGCTGTTGTCGTTCCATCTACTGCCATATCAATTTGTTTGGTTCCATTTTTCCCTTTCAAATATTCCTCAAATACATATTCAATTCCTGTTTTCCCAATCATGTCATTTGGACTATAATAATTTTTTCTACTTTCATACTCTTCACTACTAATAGTCCCAGCATATCCTAATATATGAGAAGCTAAATTCTCAGATGTATATTCTCGCACTGGTTTTACGACTACATTAATACCTGCAAACTTTTCAGAACTTTCACTAAATTCTGCTACTGCTTCTCTTGGAATATCTTCTGAGATTGTTACTGCTCTTGTACTACTATAACCTTTTTGCGAAATTAGATAACGAATTGCAATTATCTTCCTAACCTCTTGTATATTTGCATTTCCAATATCATATTTATCTTTAAATCGATAAAATGCTTGTTCCGCTGAAATATTTTCATCTAAATTGTTTGATTTTTTCCACTTGGCAAGTGCTTCTTCGCCTATTGTAAATGAAAATGGATCCATACGAATTGGAAACGTATCAGCATAAGAACAGCCATATTTTTCTAATACCTGTATCATGTTTAAAATAGCCGCATTTAAGGTATTGGTATCTACTTTACTTTTATACATTTCCAGTGAAAATGTCATGTTAGAAGTAACTAGTTCTGTTCCAGTTCTATCTAGAATGGCACCTCTAGATGCTTCTAATGTACTATCTCTGGTTAGTCTTGTATTGGATTGTTCTCTGTATTCTGCCCCATGTACAATTTGAAGGCTAAACAATTTGGCAATAAAAATAATCCCAATCAGATAGATTAAAACCGTTAAAATATTAAATCTTAAATTCACATTTGCTTTTTTCCTAACACGTCGATTTACCAAATTTTCACCCTCTTTCTTAACTAGTATTAGAAGTATTTTGTCAAGATTTTATTCCCCTTATATTCATTTTCTATATAATATCCAAACTTTCGCATCAATGGATACAAAACAATGGTTAAAAGCAAATTATAAACAACCTCAATTGCTAAAATTCTAATAAAATTTAACACTTCTACATGAGTTGCTATTAACAAATAATTTAGTAAATAAGAGAAAACCTCAAAAATAACAGTTGCCGCTGCTACCATTACCATAATTGTCATTCTACTATCTTTTGAAAAATTTTTATCAAATATAGTTGCCAGAAATCCTATCATTCCCAAACAAGCACTATTAACTCCTACTTTTGTTCCTATTATTAAATCTAGCAGTAATCCTATTACTAATCCATAAATTGTTCCCATAGCTTTACTTCCAAATAAGCCTATAAACAGGATAAACACAATGAATAGATTGGGCATAATTCCTGCTATGCTGAACCAATTGAAAAAATTAGCTTGCAAAATATAAATTAAAATAGCAGTTACAACCAAACCAACATGAATAAGCACTTTTTTCAATTCGTTCACCTCTTTTTTATTTATTGATTGGTTATGACTAATACAGTATCCAATCTATCAAAATTTACTGCTGCTTCCACTATGGCATACCTATCTGTCATATTTTGTGTATTGGTAACTTTTTTAACTGTTCCAATATGAATTCCTTTTGGATAAATACCTCCTAAACCAGAAGTTTCTATGCTATCCCCTTGAATAATATTAGCATCTGTTGGGATATACATGGCCTTTAAGGAAGATTTATCATCTAATGTTCCTTTACATACAATGCTATCTTTTGTGGTACTCATAGAACAACTAACAGAACTGGCTGTATCAATTATAGTTTGTACCTTAGCTGTTGATTCTGTAGTAGAAACAACATGACCTACTAATCCTTGATCACCAATGACTGTCATCCCTTGTTCCACACCATCTTTTTTTCCTATATTAATAATGATGGTTTTGGAATAATTACTAATGTCTTTATTAATAACATATCCTGGTATGGTTTTATATTCTCCATATTTTTCTGTTAAATTAAGATATTCTTTTAATGTCTCATTTTGTGTTTTGATATTTTCTAATTCTCTTAAAGATTGTTCTAGTTCACTATTGGCTTGCTTTAATTGTTTATTTTCTTCTTTTAAATTATTGATATCAGTAAAAAATGTATGATTACCACCTATCTTATTTTTTAAATAGGTTAGCCCATTTTGAATAGGCATAACTAAGTTACTGGCTATATTTTCAAAAAAAGAATTATTCGAATCTCCATTAGAAAAAATAACAATTAAAATTAAAATAATAACAGTTATAATAATGCCTATCATTCCGGCTTTTTTATCTCGATACATTTTTTACTCCTTATTTCCTTTTTCTACCATTCACTAAGACTGTTTTTAATCTCTCTATATCTTCTAATGTTTTACCAGTTCCTCTCACTACACAGTCTAATGGTTCTTCTGCCACATAAACTGGCATTCCTGTTTCAATACTTAGCAATTTATCCAAATTTTGAATCAGTGCTCCCCCACCTGCTAATACAATTCCTTTTTCCATAATATCTGATGCTAATTCAGGTGGTGTTTTTTCCAAAGTTAATTTTACAATTTCAACAATTTTGCCAATGGATTCTCTAATCGCTTCTTCCATTTGCGTTGATGTCACCTTTATATTTCTAGGTAAACCATCTGTCAAATCTCTTCCTCTTACTTCCATAGACATTTCTGTCATAAGAGGGCTAGCACATCCAATTTGCATCTTTATTTGTTCTGCTGTTGTTTCTCCTATTGCTAAATTCATTTCACGCTTTATATAATTGATAATATCTTCATCTAGTTCATCCCCTGCTACTCGTAAAGAGTGACTTACTACAATTCCTCCTAGTGAGATAACTGCTACTTCTGTGGTTCCTCCTCCAATATCTACAATAATATTTCCGCTTGGTTCTCCTACATCCAAAGTTGCTCCAATAGCAGCTGCCATTGGTTCTTCAATCAAATAGACTTCTTTAGCTCCTGCCTGAATAACCGATTCTTCTACTGCTCTTTCTTCGACTTCTGTAATACCAGAAGGTACACCAACAACCACTCTTGGTCTTCCAATACTATATCTTCTTCCTACCTTCTCAATCAAATTTTTAAGCATCAATTGAGTTGCTGTAAAATCTGCAATCACGCCATCTTTTAATGGTCTCACTGCTTTAATCTGTTCTGGCGTTCTTCCTAGCATCTCTTTTGCTTCGTTCCCAGTTGCCATGATAGCACCTGTTTTTTTATCTATTGCTACAACAGAAGGCTCCTTTAATACAATTCCCTTTCCTTTCAAAGTAACTAAAATATTAGCTGTTCCTAAATCAATTCCTATATCTTTTGATCCAAATGTAAAAAATTTCATTTCCCCAATCCTTTCTTTTACTCCCCATCCATCCTAGGTTTACACAAGGATGATTGCCAAGAGAGACTGTCCTTTTTGGCAATTTTTATAAATTGTAATATCTCTTCATGGTTGTCCCCATTTAACCTTAAAACGACTGAGGACACTTATTCTTCTGTTTCTGAAATAATTTCTGAAAAGATGCTTGTATAGGTTTTATTTCCTATTACTAAATGATCTAATAGCTGAATTCCTAATAAAATAGTAGCATCATATAAATGATTCGTAAAATCAATATCCTGTCTGCTCGGAGTAGCATCTCCACTTGGATGGTTATGTATAAGAATTATTTTAGGTGCTTTCATTTTAATCGGTTCTTCTAATACATCCTTCATAGAAAGATTGGTAAAATTTGTACCTCCGAACAGCAATATCTTTTATTTTCAAAATCTCATTTTTGTTGTTCAAAATGACAATTTTGGCGATTTCTTTTTTCTGAAATCTTAATTCTTCCATCATAATTTTAGCTAAGTCAAAAGGTTCTTTTATGGTTATTTTCTTAAAATTCGTAGGCATACTCATTCGATTAGCTAATTCTCCTACTGCTTTTAATTGAATTGCTTTCACTTTTCCTATTCCATTAATTTGCATTAATTCTTCTATACTTATATTTCGCAAGAAATTAATTCCTTCTGACTTGGTTTCTTCTAAATTTAATATCTTCTGAGCAATCTGTACAGAGGTTTCTTGTCTGGTTCCTGTTTTTATAATAATAGCTAGTAATTCTGCATTAGATAATGTTTTCTCTCCGTACCATTCTAATTTCTCATAAGGTCTTTCTAATTCTGGTAATTCTTTTATTTTTACTGGCAAAAAAACCGTTCCTTTCTTGTTCGAATTGCCCCTATCAAACTTTTTTATATATGAATATGGCAAGTACCATTCCAATAATACTTGATATACTAATTTTAAACATAAGTGCAAAAGTAATCTTGACGACACTTAAATCCAATACAATCGGATTTTCTAAGCCAAAATTCTGGCTATAAGATAACCACCATAACCAATTTACTCTTGATGCTAATTCTCCTAGTAATCCCCCTATTACCAGACCTGATAAAATAAATATTAATAATATCCATATATTCTTCTCTTTTGTTGCCATTTTCTACCTCCATTTTTTCGATTTTTGCTACGGTTATTGTATTTCTATTCTACTTTTGGTATTATATCTTGAATTAACAAAATTTTCAAGTAAATCAGTAGATTTCATAAAAAATCGATAAACTTTTTGAAAAGCATCTTTTCTATTCGTTATAAAAACGATTCCTCCTTTTTAATTACCAAAAATTGTTCCTTCCCATATAATAAGATAAGTAGTATAATATAATTAGTAGTATTTAAGGAGGAATTTACTTTATGAAGATTGAAAAACTTACTGAAAATAAAATTCGTGTTATTCTTAATTCAGATGAGTTGGGTTTCCCCAACATGAATGTTTCTGGTATTATGGCTAAAGCAATAGAAACACAAGAAATTTTTTCTGATATATTAAAAAAGGCAGAAAAAGAAGTTGATTTTTATACAGATGGTTACAAACTACTAATAGAAGCCTTCTCTTCTTTAGACGATATTGTTGTTTTTACCATTACGAAATTTTTACCTGACAATACCATGAAAAAGAAAAAATTGCTTGTCAAGCGAAAATCTTTTGATAAAATATCAGAACAAGCTATCTATCGTTTTCATCATTTTGATGATTTTTGTGAATTTTGTAATAGCCTTCAAAACCTACATAAAATAGATAGTAAAAAAATAGCCAAACACATAACTTTATATCTATGGAAAGACGCCTACTACTTAGTTTTAAAAAATATAAATACCAAATATGAAAACATTGACTTGTTTCATTCTGTTCTTTCTGAATTTGGAAAACTTCTTCCCTTTTCTAATAGTTTCGATTATAAATTGTTAGAACACGGAAAAGTAATCATCAAGAAAAATGCTATTGAAATTGGTATGCTATACTTTTAGTTAAAAATAATTCGGTTCCACACAGTGAATCGAATTATTTTTCTTAATATACATAATTTTGCGGATTATAAGCTACCCCATTTTGTCTCACTTCCAAATGCAAATGTGGACCTGTTGAATTTCCTGTTGATCCAACTGCTGCTATCGCTTGTCCTTGTGATACTTGTGTGCCTGCTGTTACATATAATTTACTACAATGACCATAATAAGTTTGTACCCCATTTCCATGAGATATTACTATCATATTTCCATAAGAACCTTTATATCCTGAAAAAGTGACGGTTCCAGATGCAGCAGCAGCAATCGAAGTTCCTGTTGATGCTGCAATATCTAAACCAGTATGAGAGGAAACTCTAATACTACTCCTAACGCCAAACCTTGATGTAATGGTTCCTGAAATTGGTCTAATAAGTGCAACTCCTATATTGGCCTTGCCGCCAGATGTTGTAGTAGCTGTATTAACATTTCCCACCGCATTATATTTACTGGTTTGATTTTTTGCTGTAGTTACCACTTTGGCTGGTTCTACATATAGCTTTGAAATGGCTTCTTCTGAAGTAATTAAATCTGCTACACTTTGTTCATATTTTTCTACAATAGATATATTTTCTATATTTGAACTATTTTTTTCCTTCAATCCTTTTACTACTTGTTCTGCTTCTTCAAAATTTGAAACATAAAACTTTTCTTCTCCATTGTCTACTATAGCATAGTAGCGATAGTAAGTGACACCTTGTGCTTTTACTTTTTCAAATATTTCTTCATCATTGGCTTCAACATCCTTTTTTAATAAACACAATTTATAGTCAGGTAGATTGTCAACTTGTACAAATGCTACACTTTTATTCTCGTCTTCTCCGTTTTCTATGTATGTATTTATTTGATGCTGTAATTCTGCTTTTTTTTCTGTATAGCCTACTTGTTCTCCATTCATAAAAACACTGTAAGTAGGTTTATATAAAAACGCTATAGTAGCTATTATCAAAAAAGTTGAAATCATAGAAAGAACGATAAACTTTATACTTCTCTTAGTGTGTATCATTACTTTTTTTAACATCTTTGTCATCAATCTCCTTTGTATCTTAATTACTTTTCTTTAAAATGACCTAAAAATTTATTATTATAATATGGTACTATACTGTTTTTTGCAAAGAGATTGTATTGCCAATTTCCGTAAGTTTATTTCCTTTTTTAATGTTTATCTTCTTTTTATTTCATTTATCTCCTATTTTCAAATTGACATGAAGTGGAGTATTTCTTTTTGGCTTGCTGTCAATATTACCTAGCAATAACTAAAAAGAAAACTCCCCCTTACATTTTTTATCTTATTGTTGCAACTCTGTTTTTACGGTACTGATTTCTGTTGTAGTTGCTTTTTGTGCTGGAACATAGTAGCCTTTTGTTTGTGCTATTTTAAATAATTCGTACTGGAAACTTTCATCATTATTTCTAATTTGTTGAAAAGTTTGTCTAAGTTGCATATTTTCTGATTCAGATATAGCCGTTTGATACGCTGTTAAATCTGCTTTTACACTTCCTAAGATATCGTTTACCATTGCTTTTTCATCCATCTTTTTACCTCCTTTTAATTGTTTAAAAATGTCATCAACTTTTGTTTTGTGTTTAAGGCATCTTGTGCTGACTTTGAAAATAATTGTTTTATTTGAGGATCAACAGCTTGTGAAGAATAAGTATTTAGTTTTTGATAAGCTGTTTCATGTGCTCCTATCAAATGTCTTAGATGCTGCAATTCCATTTGATTTAAGTCTGCCATTTTTATCCTTCCTTTCTTTTTATATTCTCATTTTATTCTTTCCATTTTTTAAAACTTTATACATTTTTATGATAAAATGGGTTTACTATCTTATATAAAATAATATATAATAGTAAAGAGGAAAATCGCAGATGCGAAGAGTAACATTTTTCCTTAACAATCCATTTGGTCAGGGTGGATTTCGTAACTATAAACACTTTAAGTAAAGAAAGGAAATTTATTTTTTATGCATACGCAAAAAATTATTGACAAAATCGAATTACATCAAATAATTGGTACATCTTATCAGTGCATCAAGCTTAAGGTTCGCGATTTGTCAGCTGTTTTCGACAGAAAAAGTCCATTATCTGAATGTTTATCTTCTGAAGCTTTAGATAGTGCACGCGATAACGGCTTTATTGCTTCATCATCTGAAGTTGGAACAGTCGTTTACCGTGAAAACGATTTGTCAATCGAAGTAATAGAATCAAAAGATTTAATTTACAGAAAAATAGAAAAAATAGCTTGATTTTATCTCCTGACCCAAAGGAGTGTCCCACGGGACACTCCTTTGTTTTTTAATCTATTACTTCTAACTTCGCAAACTTTGCCATTAATCTTTTATGACCAGCTTTATCAAAATTAATATCTACTTTTAAATCTTCCCCTTCTGGTTCTACTTGATTAATCGTACCTTCTCCAAACTTTTTATGAAACACTCTCACACCTGCTTTGTATTGTGATAAGTCAACTGCTTTGTTATAAGAATTTCTTTTACCTAAATTATTTAAGAAACTTTCTGCTGTACGGAAGGCAAAACCACTAGCACTCTTTGTTGCCATAACTGGTTCTTTTTCGCTTACTTTATAAGATTTCACAGGGTTGTTGTCTTTTCTTCCATAGCTCCATGGATAAGGAGAATCTTTGAACATCTCTTCTTTATTAGAAGTTTGTCCAAATGCCTCTTCATATCCTTCTAGTAATTCTTCTGGAATTTCTTGTAAAAATCTTGATACTGGATTATAACTAGTAGAACCAAATATCGTTCTTTGCTTACTACAAGTTAAAAATAAATTCTCTTTTGCTCTTGTAATGCCTACATAACATAGTCTTCTTTCTTCTTCTAACTCTTTTGGTTCCATCATTGATTGATGACCAGGAAAAATTCCTTCTTCCATTCCTATCAAAAACACAACTGGAAATTCAAGTCCTTTTGCACTATGAAGAGTCATCAAAGTAACGGTTTCTTCTTGTTCCTCCATATTATCTAAATCACTTGATAATGTAATCCCTTCTAAAAATGCACTTAAAGAATTTTCTGCAAACTCTTCTTCAAATTCAATAGCAACTGTCAAAAACTCATCTAAGTTAGCCACTCTATTTTCTGCTTCTATTGTATTCTCCTGTTGTAGAGCTTTCACATAACCAGATTTCTTTAATGTCAATTTAATTAATTCGGAAATCGTCATTTCTTCCTTTTTTGCTTTTAATTCATCTATCACATTAATAAACTCTCTAGAATTTAAAAATACCCTATTCAATCCATATTCATCTGCTTTTTTTATTATCTCATACATAGAAACTTCATTGGTAGCAGCCATCTGTTCAATTTTTTCTAAACTTGTTTTACCAATTCCCCTTTTGGGCTCATTGATAATTCTTTTTAAGCTTAAATTATCATTACTATTTTGTATTAATCTCAAGTAAGCTATAATATCTTTGATTTCTTTTCTCTCATAAAACTTTAAACCACCAATAATTTTATATGGAATGTTCTCTCTTCTTAAAATATCTTCAATAGCCCTTGATTGGGTATTCATTCTATATAATATTGTAAAATCAGAGTACTTATAATATTCTTCTCTTTTTAGACATTCAATTTGTTCTACTATATAGGAACCTTCATCATATTCATTATCTGCTTGATATACATGTGGCAAATGTCCTTCATCATTTTGTGTCCAAAGTTCTTTTTTATATTTGACTTCATTATTTTTGATAACACTATTAGCTGCTTTTAAGATATTTTGAGTACAACGATAATTTTGCTCCAATTTTATAATTTTGGTTCCTGGAAAATCTCTTTCAAAATTTAATATATTTGAAATATCCGCCCCTCTAAAACTATAAATGCCTTGATCATTATCTCCTACGACTGTAATATTTCCATTTTTAGAAGCAAATAAAGTTATCAAAGTAAACTGTGCTTTGTTTGTATCTTGATACTCATCTACTAATACATATTGAAATTTATTAGAATAATATTCTAATATATCAGGATTTTCCATCATGATTTTGATGGTATAATTTATGATATCATCAAAATCAATAGCATTATTTTCTCTTAATCTTTTTTGATACAATTCATAAACAGTCGCAATTTTTTCTTTTCGGAAATCTCCATTAACTCTTAAAGTATATTGCTCTGGTTCTAGCATTTCATTTTTTGCATTGCTAATTTCAGATAATACACTTCTATCAGTAAACATTTTATCATCTATTGCCAAATCTTTTAGACAACTCTTTATTAAGCTCCTTTGATCTGTCGTATCAAATATGATGAAAGAAGAATCAAAACCTATTCGGTCAATGAATCTTCTTAAAATTCGTACACAAATAGAATGAAAGGTACCCATCCAAATATCTTTTGCTAAATCTCCTACTAGATTTACAATCCTTTCCTTCATTTCATTGGCAGCTTTATTGGTAAAGGTAATGGCTAAAATGTCCCATGGCTTTGCTCCTTTTTCCCCTATTAAATAGGCTATCTTATGTGTTAATACCTTAGTTTTTCCACTCCCAGCACCGTGCAATTACTAGACATGGTCCTTCTGTATTGGTCACTGCTTCATATTGTTTATCATTCAATCCTTCTAATATATCCTGCATTTGTTCTTCCTTCCTTTTATACGTTACATTATCTTTATTCTTTTTTCAAATTTCTGTTTGTATTTTACTATATTTGTTTGCAAAAAGCAAGTATTTTTTTTATATGTGATGAAAGTAAAATATATTTTAATTAGAAAGCTTCTATATTTTTTATGAGGTAACAATTCGGGAAGCCAGCAAGATTACAGTCTGTTATAAGATTACAGATGAGAGATAGAAAATAGGTATAATGGGTAGGTTAAATTGTAGTGGCAAAAATACCAATTAAAAATCCTATCATATTGCCGAACCGCTGTCATTCTACCATGATATAAACTATTAGCCTCTGGTACTAATTCTCCTGATACAATATATAACATAGCACCGAGCAGCAAAGCTTAGACAAATACTAATTATTTCCTCTGATATGGAACCTATAATAGCACCAAAGAAAGCACCTATTCCTGTTGTTATTCCTGACAATACTACATAAAATATTACTTTTGATATTCTCATTCCTCCATTTTTCATTGGCACTGCCATAGATATTCCTTCTGGTTGATTCTAAAATAGACAGTTGTGATTTTTTGTTTCAACTAATCTAATATTCAATATTAAATTAGTCGGTTTTTATTTGATTAGTTTTAAGTATAGATTCATCATTTCTTCTGCTTGTTTCGTAACGATTTTTACAAAATCAGTATAATCTCCTGTCATAGCTCCTTTATCTAAAGCCTCATAATAACTATGTCTTTGTTCTGTCTTTATAATAATTGGTGGATATCCGTTTTTCATTGCTTCAAAGTTCATTAATAATCTTGCTGTTCTTCCATTTCCATCTATAAATGGATGAATTTTCACAAATTCTGCATGTAGTAAAGCCGCCACAATAATTGGATGATATTTTTCTTTCCATTCGTCATATCTGTATATTAATTTTTCCATTTGTTCTGGTACAATAACGGATTCTGGCGGTATATGTGTTGCTCCTGATATGATTACATTTTCCATTCTATATTTTCCTGCATTTTCACGATTAATTCCTTTTAATACAATGGCATGAATATTTTTTATATCTATTTCTGTAAGCTCTGCATGATTTTTTATTAATTCCTCCATAAATTCAATCGCTTCGTTGTGATTAATTGCTTCCAAATGTTCTCTCATAGTCTTTCCACCAATTGTAATTCCTTCTAGTACTACCTTTGTTTCTTTTAATGTTAATGTATTTCCTTCAATTGCATTAGAATTGTATGTCCATTCTAATTTAAAATTTTTTTCTAATGATTTTAGCGTTTCTTTTGGTAACGGTCTTTTCTGATCTAATATGGATTTCTTTTTATCTAATTCATCAAAAAAGTTATAGGAAAGGTCTATGATAAATTGGTCTTCTTCGATTTTGTATCTTTTATCCATTGGTTTACTGGTATCGATTGGTATATTCCAAGCATTTCCAATTTTAATAGCTCCTTCTACTCTATTTTCTTGAATTAGTCTTCTAATTCGTCTTTCACTAATATTCCATTGTTCAGATGCTTGTTTCAATGAAATGTATTCCATTTTTCTCACCTCTGCAATCATTATACCACTTTTGGTACAATGTAGTCAATCATATTATTGCAAGTTTAGTTTTGAATTTTTGATAACATCTGTAATTTTTTAAAATTAAACACAATATCCACTTGTTTATCTTGATGTACCTCTATTTTATGAATGAGTACTTTCATAATTTCAGGTGTTGGCTCTTCCAATTTTAGAAATTCTTTCACAATTTTTTCTATCTCTTTACTATCATCTTGCATAGATTTTTCTTTTTTGTTTTTTAGTTCGTTATATTCCTTTTCTTTTTCATTTACTTTATTGATTAGTTTGTTAAATAGCCTTTTATACATTTCTTCGGTTATTTTGTTATTTAATTTATCAACATACATTTTGTCTATGTTATCTTTTATAAGGTTGATCTCTTTTTGCTTTTGTTTTATCATTTTCCCATAATCTTGTTTTGTTCGATTATTTTTTATGTTTAATTCTAATTTCTTATTATCAATTGCTAAAAACAAGTTTTTTATGTATTGTAGTATGCTCTTTTCTAATGCTTCATAACTAAATCCATGTGAGGTACAAAGCCTTAATTTTGAGTTCCTACGGTAATTATTACATACCATATCTAGTTTTCCATTTTTTCTTGTTCTTACTCCTATTTTGTGTTTACACTCATAACAAACTAATAGCCCATCTAATAAAAACTTATGCTTTTTTTCATTTCTATTGTATTTTTGTACAATTACCATTTTTTGTACTTTGTCAAAAACTTGCTTTTCAATGATTGGTTCGTGTGTGTTTTCCACAATGTTCCACTGTTCTTGTGGATTACTTCTTAATTTTCTGTTTTTATAACTTATTCTACTTCTTTTATTTTGTACCGTATTTCCGATATATACCTCATTTTTTAGGATGTTTTTGACTGTTTTGTTTTCCCAAAATGTTGCTTTGTTATATCTTGATTGATTGGCTGTTGGAATTTTATTGTCATTTAGATAATTTTTAATGGCTCCTATTTCTTCTCCGCAAACTAGCCTTATTGAAAATAGTTCTTACTATTTTCGCTTCTGGCTCACATATCATTAATTTATTTTTATCATTTGGGTCTTTTACATATCCTAATGCTGTTTTTCCTCCTACCCATTTTCCTTGTTTTTGCATCGTGTGTAAGGCTGTCCTAATTTTTTTTGATAAGTCTTTGGAATACATATCATTTAAGATAGATTTGAATGGTGCTATGTCATTATTCCCATTATTAGTGACAAAAGTGTCAATTCCATCTGTTACAGAAACATATCTAACTTCATGCTCTGGAAACCATTTTTCAATGTATTCTCCTGTTTCTATGTAATCACGACCTAAACGTGATAAGTCTTTTGTTATAACCATATTTACTTTTTCACTTTCGATATCTCTTATCATTCTTTGGAAATCTGGTCTATTAAAGTTTGTCCCTGTATATCCTGGGTCTATGTAAATATCTACAAGTTTATATTCCCAACCTAAATTTTGCACATATTCTGTTAATAAGGATTTTTGATTGGTAATACTTTCGCTTTCATCATAGCCTTTGTCTACATCTTCTTTGGATAATCTTATATAAATTGCTACCTTATAAATTACTGTTTTTATTGTTTCAAGCATTTATCCTCCTTCCCATGCTTGATAAAAATAATTTGAATTCCTTTTCATTCTATCTAACTTTTTAAGAAATTCAAATGCTGAAATAATAAAAATTTATTATTTCATTTTTCAATCTTCTCTAATATATCAATTAAAAAATGAACTATTATATTTTCTATTTCTTCACCCTTTTCATCAAAATACACATTAATTTTAAATGTTTCGTTCATAGTTTCTCCTGTTTTTATTAATATTTATTCCATTTATATGCTAGAAAAACTTTATTATTCTCCTATAAATTATTGATTGAAAGGGCTTGTTTAAAATCTTAAACACTATATTTTTACTGTTTTATCGTATTACCATTCCTTTCTTTGATTTATCATTATCCTCTATTAAATATATATATACATTTTTTACAAAAAAACCGACCATAAATTAAAAAAATTTTATTTTTTTGGCAAAACTCGATAATAAAATTACTGAAAAAATAAAAACCCAATGATAATATTATTGGAAAAAACTTGAAATATTTTTGTTTTGTTCGCTTGTTTTGATATAAAATTATAGTAATATATTAACAACCTTACGTTAAAGGAAAGGCTAGCCTTTTCTAAAGGCGGAAAGGGGATTATGATTTTGAATACTAGCGATTTAATTTTGCATTTTGCTGACAAGTACATAGCAGAAAGAGAAAAAACATAGATTACAACAACAATTAGAACAACAACATAAGCAAATGCAAGATGACAACAAAGTTAAGACTAATTAGCTGTATTTAGTCGTAGAGCAGATTCGTGGTCTGCTCTATTTTTTGACAAAAAAATAGCATGTGTATTCGTGGTACACACACTGTCATGATTTGAATACTAGCGATATTCAGAGAGTATAGAAAAAGTTGTGTAAATAAATCCTTCCGTGATAAAATAAAAAAT
>CAOKEO010000007.1 GCA_948467495.1 uncultured Clostridium sp. | reverse complement strand
TTCGCTGTCAAAGGCGAAACACCATTCTGATTCTTCGCTGTCAAAGGCGAAACACTATTCTTTTCTTCGCTGTCAAAGGCGAGAGTTCAAAACGAAAAAAAACATATATGTTTCATATAAATCAAAAAGGAAAAGACAATTGGGGGTAATCAGCCTCTATTGTCTTTTTCCTTCTATATTTCTATTCTTCCTTTTTATTTCTTATTTTGAATTTTACTCTAATATCATATTTATTACTGCTATTTTCTAGAAGAAGTTTTCTCTAAACTTAACAAACAATTCAATCCAAAAAAAAGCCAGCAACCAAGTATATTACAAAGCCACCGACCTCTAATGGAGCCACTTATCCGATTCGAACGGATGACCCTCGCATTACAAGTGCGATGCTCTGGCCAACTGAGCTAAAGTGGCAATTATTTAATTGATAATTTGGTGACCCGTACGGGAATCGAACCCATGTCTCCGCCGTGAAAGGGCGGTGTCTTAACCGCTTGACCAACGGGCCTTATATACAAAGAACTAAATAATTTGCAAGAAATTATTTAGTTCTTTTGGTGAGCTATCCGCGACTCGAACGCGGGACAACTTGATTAAAAGTCAAGTGCTCTACCACCTGAGCTAATAGCCCACATAATGCTTTATAATTATAACGCTTTTATATTTTACAATGTTTTTGAGTAATTGTCAATACATTTATAAAAAATTTTGTCTTTTGTATAAAACTTTTACTAAAATTCAGTCAAAAAATCTATTTAAAGTATTTTTTCGTCATTTCATAGTCTGAATTTTAAATTAAGCATTTAATTTCTTTACGATTTCTTCTACATCAATTCCATGAACACTACAAGCTTCTTCCAATGTTTCCATTTGTGATGCTGGACATCCCAAACAGTGCATTCCGGCTTCTAACAAAATTTCTGCCTTTTCAGGTGCTTTTTCTAAAATTTCACCTATTTTAGTATCTTTATTAAAATCCATTTTCTTATCCTCCCTTAAAAAATATAATAAATTTCCAGTCAAATAATTAAAACGCTGTTTTCTATTATTTGTTACTGTTCAGCGTTATTAATATTCCTTTTTATAGTAAAGTTTAATATATTATTCTTGAAATACCGCATAAGCGACCAGCTACTGCATACTGCCACTGTAACAAGCAAAGCTTTAACAGTGGACAGCAAAACGAGCAAAGCGAGTGCGAATTGGAACAACCTACATCATTTAAATTATATAAAATTATTGGTTAAAATAATTTTATATAATTTAAATATCAGAGGGTTGTGACACCAAGGTATGAAAAAATAATATATTAAACTTTCACATAAGAAAATAAATCATAAGTCTGAACAGTAACTATTATTTTATAATTTTAACATAAATTTTAAAAAAAGTATAGACAAATGCAAAAAAATATTGTATTATAAAAAAACAAATAGAAAGGTGGTGACAATATTTCAAAATTAATTAATTTATTTTTTATCACTCTTATTATTTATTTTTTCATTACTTTATATTCATTATACACATTTTTTGATATTGTTTTATTTCACAACAAACAAGGTTCCAAATTAAAAATCAAAAAAAATTCACTCTAAATCAATACATATTATTGGGAAAGGAGGTTTTATATATAATTCAATCTTTGTTTCTACTTGAGTAAAACAAAGAAACTGAATTGTAATAGTTTATGATCAATATATACTTAAAAAAATCCATTTTTATGATTTCTTTCTTTTTCGTCTTTAGTTTTATTACTCTTTATATTTTCTACCCTATCTTTATTGCTAAAGAAATTATCATCTCTTACGGAATTCATCCTTTTGATATCTGTTCTGAAAATCCTGAATTATGGAAAATGTTAAAAATCACATATATTGTTTGTTTTATCTTTTCTAATTTTATCTTAAGCCATACTATCTATACTAGATTTTTAATGAAATTCACTTTTTTTCAAACAAAATCTTCTATTAAAAGAAACGATATTCCTTGCTTCATTCCTACCATTAATAGCTTACATTTATTAATTGGTATGGATGATTTACATCATAAAATTTATATTCCTGAAACAGGGCTTTATCAAAATTTTCTTATTACTGGAACAATTGGATCTGGTAAAACATCAAGTGCTATGTATCCGTTTACCAAACAACTATTAGCATTTAATCAGAAAAATCCTAAGAAAAAGATAGGAATGCTAATTTTAGATGTAAAAGGTAACTTCTATCAGCAAGTCAAGAAATATGCCAAACAATATCAATTAGAACAAGATTTGATTATCCTTGAACTAAAATCTAACATTCATTATAATCCTTTACATAAACCTAATTTGAAACCACAAGTGTTAGCTAATCGTCTAAAAAGTATTCTTTTGCTTTTCTCTGAAAATAATACCGAATCCTATTGGCTTGATAAAGCAGAAGAGATTCTGACAGAATGTATTAAACTGTGTAGACTTTATAACAACAATTATGTTACCTTTTTAGAAATACACAAATTAGTTACAGAACCTTATTATTATCAAGAAAAACTCTCTATTTTAAGGGACTTATTCACTTCTTCTCAATTATCTCACTCTCAAATTTACGAATTGAATTCTAGTTTATCTTTCTTTCAAAAAGAATTTGAAAATCTGGATAGTAGAACTAAAGGTATTTTAATTTCTGAAATTACTCGTATTACAAATTGCTTTATTTCCGACTTTGATGTTATGTCTACTTTTTGTTCTCCTTTAGAAGAACTTACTTTTACTGGATTTTCTGAGGTATTGCAACAAGGAAAAATCGTTGTCTTAAATATGAATATTTCAGAATATCATTCTCTTTCTAAAATGGTTGCTGCTTATTTAAAATTAGACTTCCAAACAGAAATCATTTCTAACTTATCCAACGGTAATTCTAAAACCTCTGCTTTTATTTGCGATGAGTATGACAAATATGTAACCAAATCAGATGGCGAGTTCTTTTCTTTAAGTAGAGAAGCTAAATGCATTAATATAGTAAGTACTCAAAGTTATTCTTCCTTAAAATCTACCTTAAAAGAAGAAGCACAATTAAAGGTAATCACTCAAAATTTGATTAATAAAATTTGGTTCCGAACCGATGATATTTTTACTATTGAGGAAGCTCAAAAACAGTTAGGCAAAGAGGAAAAAGAACGAACTTCTAAAAGTATTTCAGAAAGTGCTAAACAAACTCGCTTTAGTTATATTACAAATACTTTAAATTCTCAAGATTCAAATATCTCTGAAACTTTTAGTACTTACTTGCAAAATGACTATAGGTTTGAAACTAATTTTTTTACACAAAGTCTAGAAACTTTTTCAGCACTTACTTTCTTATCAGATGGAAATAGGATTTATCCTCCTCAAAAATTACAAATGTTACCTTATTTTAAGGAAATTAAATAGAAAGGATGATGTTTATGAACAAAAAAATTTTTTATATTATTTTTATTAGTATTTTATTCTTCGTATTTTTATTCACACTTTCCTCACTTTCATTTGCACTTGGTGATCCACAAATCGTCAGTAAAATTAATTCTGCCTTTGAAAGTATAGAAAAGTGGTTATTAAAAATAGCCACACCAGCTGCTGCTGTCGCAGTAGGAAGTGGTATCTTCATGAAAAAATTTAGTTTTGGCGATGAGGAAAAAATAAGAACAGGAAATAAATTAATTAAAGGTTCTTTATTTTCTTATGCCTTTATTTTAGCCGTTGACTTAATCTTATCTGCCATCAAATCATTAGTTAGTTAGGAGGTCTCTTTGGAAAATTCAACTGATATTACTCAAATTATTATCGAAACTATTAATTCTATTTTTGAAACTTTATTTAGTTCAATTGATAATAACCTTTATGCTATATTAGATGATATTACTTTTATAAATTCTGATATTTTGCAAGATAAAAATTTTGAAACTCTTTTTGGAACCTCCGCTTCAAATGGGATTTTATTAATTGCTAACTCATTTTTACTCGCTTTTATTTTGTATTATGCCATTCGATATTTTATGGCTCATTTCACTTATTCGCAAACAGAAGCACCTTTTAGTTTTATCATAAAGTTGGTTTTATGTGGTATTGCAATGAACTGTTCCTTTTTTGTCATACAATTTTTCATAGAATTAAATGCTAATATTTCTCTTGCTATTCGAAATTTGGGAGAAGATTTATTTCAAAAAGATATTTGTTTTTCTGAATTAATTACTACCATTAATACTAATATTTCGATTGATACTAATTCCCTTAATATATTTTCGCTCGATGGACTTATAAAAGGTACCTTAAGTATTTCTCTCTTAAATTTAGTTTTTTCTTATTCACTTCGTTATATTTTAATAAAAGTATTTGTTTTACTAACCCCTTTTGCCTTTTTATCCCTAACATTGAATAAAACTAGTTGGTTTTTTAGTACTTGGTCTCGTAATTTATTTTCTCTATTGCTTATTCAAATCATTGTATCTCTTGTTTTATTAATTTTATTCTCTATGGATTATTCTTCTAGTAATTTATTTTCTAAGTTTATTTATGTTGGCGGTATCTATGCTTTAATTAGAACCAATTCTCTCGTTCGCGAGTTTATTGGCGGAGTTTCCACAGAAGTCTCACAATCTGTGAAAAACCTTATTGGTTTTAAATCTTAATAATGAAAGGAGATCTGAATGAAATTTATTTTTCCGCAAAATTATAATTTGAAAAATAAACTATTTGGCATTATTGATTATTCTACTGCATTTGTTAATCTAATATGGTATGCTTTTATCTTTATTTTGGTAAATCTTATTTTGAAAAGCATAACTTTAAAAATTTTTGTTTTTGTTCTATTTTGTTTTCCTCTATTTCTATTTAGCTTTGCTGGTTTTAATGGTGAAAATATTCTTTATGTTTTTTCCTATCTTATACGCTTTTTAGTAAAACCAAAATTATTTCTTTATAAAAAAAGATAACTGTATCCATTACAATTTTTGTAACGATTTAGACGTTTTGTTTTTTGCCATAAAAAATATAGAAACTTTCTAATTGGAATATATCTCCTCTGAATCGTTACCAATGTTTCACCTTTTTTAGCGTGATAACTTGAATTTTTTGTCTAAAAAAGTTATAATGTGAATTATTACTTTATTCTTAATGGAGGAAATCAAATGAAACTAGAACAAAAAGAAAAATCTCTTTTATTTTCGGAAACTATATTACCTGATATATTTTTTTCTGAATACTTATCTGATTTACCTGGAGACTATTTAAAAATTTATTTATATATGGTTTTTTTATCAAAATATCATAAAGAAATAAAATGGAATGATTTATCAAAAAAACTAAACATTCCTTTGAAAATAGTCAACGATGGAATTAAATATTTAGAAGAAAACAACTTAATTTTAAAAAAGACCACAGGATATATTGTGATAGACTTGCAAGAAGCTACTCTTCGTAATTTGTACACTCCTAATTTAACCATGTCAAAAGAAAAAGTGGAACAAACCTCTAAAAATAAATCAAGAGCAAAAGCCATTGAACATATTAATAACATGTATTTTCAGGGAATTATGGGACCTTCTTGGTATAATGATATTGATTTATGGTTTAAGAAATATGAGTTTGATGAACAAGTTATGATTGCTTTATTTGACCATTGTTATCTTAGAGGTGCACTTAACAGAAAATATGTACAAGTTGTTGCAGAGTCTTGGGCTTCTAATAAAATTAGAACATGGAATGATTTAGATCAATATTTCGAAAAACGCGAAAATCTAAATAAATATAATAAAACGATTGCTAAAAAGCTTGGTAAATATGGAAAATTAACAGAATATGAAGAAGCCTATATCGAAAATTGGGTACTAAACTTTGGTTATGATATGAGTATCATTGAAATTGCTTTAAAACGTACTACCTTAAAGCAAAATCCTACTTTTGAATATATTAATAACATAATTACTGATTGGCATGACAGAAATTTGAAAACTGCAAATGAAGTTCAAGCCTTTTTAGAACAACGTAAAAAACAAGCAAAATCTACGAAAGAATTGAAGGCAAAAGTTGGTAAAACCAATTATGAACAAAGAAATTATGATAATTTGGACTTTTTATATGCAAATCAATCAATAGAAATAAAGGAGGATAAAAAAAGTTAAATGGCTAACGAAGTTTTAAATTCCATCTTAAAAGAATACGAACAAAAAAAATTAAAAGCAGAATTAGAATTAGAAAAAAGAAAAGAGAAATTATATCAAAGTATTCCTAGATTAGGAGAAATTGAAACGGAATTAAATAATTTTGCTATTTCTACGGCTAAAGATATTTTATTACATCAGACTTCTTCTTTGCGTAATCTAAATGAATTAATATCAAAACGAAAACAAGAACGAGTAGATATTCTAAAAAAAGCTAACATCTCCAATGATTTCTTAATTCCTCATTATGACTGTTCTCTTTGTAAAGATACAGGATATGTTACAAAAGATAATTATAGAACAGAAATGTGTAATTGCCTAAAACAACAGTTATTAAATGCTTCTTTTTATAAGTCCAATTTAGCAAATTTAGAAAAGGAAAACTTTGATACTTTTAAGGAAAACTTATTTTCTGATGAGATTGATTTGGCAAAATATCACTTTAATATTTCCCCTAAGCAAAACATAAAAAACATCAAACAAAAATGCCAAGAATTCGTAAAAAACTTTGATAACCCAGATATCAAAAATCTGTTATTTACAGGAAATACTGGTTTGCGGTAAGACTTTTATGTCAAATTGTATTGCACAAGAATTATTAAAGATTGGTAAAACTGTTCTTTATCAAACTGCTCCTGTATTACTTGAAAGTGTAATTGATTACAAAATGAGTAAGCAAAAAAATACAAATGATAATGTTTATCAATCTGTTTTAAATGTTGACTTATTAATTATCGATGATTTAGGTACAGAAAGCCTAAATAGTATGAAATTAAGTGAGCTTTTTACCATTTTGAATACAAGAATTTTAAATTTAAACCACAAAGTTACAAAAACTATTATTTCTACCAACTTAAATATCAAAGATATCTTTACTAGTTATGAAGAACGTATTGGTTCTAGGATTGCTGGTTACTATGATATTTATTATTTCTTTGGAGATGATTTGAGATTTAGAAATAAGAACTAAAACTTACTATAGAAGATAACATAAAACCCAGTTGAATTTTAACTGGGTTTTATGCTTTATGTCTTCTTCTATTTTAGTTTTCTTCTTCTTCGTTTGTTACAGGGATTTCTTGACTTAAAGTTTCTATACTAACTACCTTTCCACCATCGTTTGTTCTCATTAATGTAACACCTTGTGTTGACCTTCCAAGAACACTAATATCATCTACTTTCAATCTAATAATGGTTCCTGTGTTAGTAACTAACATAACATCGTCACCTTCTACCGCAATTCTTACTCCTACTAATTTTCCTGTTTTTGGTGTGATTTTATATGTAATAACTCCTTTGCCACCTCTATTTTGCACTCTGTACTCTTCTAATTCTGTTCTTTTTCCAAATCCATTCTCTGTGATAGCAAGTAATGTTGCTTTTCCTCCACTAATAACAGATTCCATTCCTATTACTTCGTCATCTTCATCAATTCTAATTCCAATTACACCTTGTGAAACTCTACCAATTGGACGTACATCTTTCTCGTCAAATGTAATACACATACCATTTCTAGTTACTAATACAACATTATCTTCTCCATCTGTTAATCGAACATCAATTAATTCATCGTCTTCTTTTAGGGTAATTCCTTGAAGTCCTGTCTTTCTGGTTGAATCATATTCTTTTAAAGCTGTCTTTTTAATTAAACCATTTTTAGTTGCCATTAATAAATATTTTCCTTCTGCAAAATTCTGAATTGGAATAATAGCAGATACTTTCTCTCCTGCGTCTAAGCTTAATAAGTTTACAATTGCTGTTCCTCTTGCGGTTCTTCCTGCTTCTGGGAGTTCATATCCTCTTAATTTGTATAACTTCCCTTTATTCGTGAAAAATAGAACCATGTCATGTGTAGAAGCTGTAAAAATTTCTTTTACAAAATCTTCTTCTCTTGTTGTCATTCCTGTAATTCCTTTTCCTCCTCTTCTCTGACTTTTATACGTGTCAATTGGCATTCTTTTTATGTAACCAAAATGAGTTAAAGCAACTACGCATTGTTCTTCTTTAATCAAATCTTCTATATCAATTTCTCCTTCTGCAGCTACAATTTTTGTCTTTCTTTCATCTCCAAATTTATCTCTGATTTCGATTAATTCTTCTTTTATGATTTCAAATACTAATCTTTCGCTATTTAAAATATCTCTTAAATGAGCAATTAATTCCATTAATTGTTTGTATTCTTCTTCTATTTTTTCACGTTGTAAACCTGATAATGTTTTTAACCTCATATCTAAAATTGCTTGTGCCTGTATATCTGTTAAACCAAATCTCTCCATTAATCTTTCTTTTGGGTCATCGTAAGAAGAACGAATGATACTGATGACTTCATCAATATTATCAATTGCTATTTTTAGTCCCTCTAAAATATGAGCTCTTGCTAGGGCTTTGTCTAGTTCAAATTGCGTTCTCCTTAATATAACTTCTTTTCTATGGTCGATATAACAATCAATACATTGTCTTAATGTTAGTATTTTGGGTTCTCCATTAACTAAAGCTAACATAATAATACCAAATGTTGTTTGCATTTGTGTATGTTTAAATAATTGATTTAGTACAACTTGTGGGTTTGCATCTCTTTTTAATTCAATTACGACTCTTACTCTATCTTTTCTATCTGATTCATCTCTACATTCAGAAATTCCTTCCACTTTTTTCTCTTTTGATAAATCAGAAATAGTCTTGATTAAATTTGCTTTATTTACTTGATATGGTAAAGAAGATACAATAATTCTTTGACGATTTCCACTCATTTCTTCTATTTCTGTCTCAGCACGTAATGTTATTTTTCCTCTTCCTGTTTTATAGGCTTGTTTAATTCCTTCCATACCTAATATAATGCCTTCTGTTGGGAAATCTGGACCTTTGATAACACTCATTAAGTCTTCGTCTGTTACTTCATCTTCATCTATTATTTTGATTATCCCATTAATTACCTCTGTTAAATTGTGAGGTGGTATGTTAGTTGCCATACCTACAGCAATTCCTGAAGAACCATTGATTAAAAGTGCTGGTATTCGAGCTGGTAATACAGTTGGTTCTTGCAACCTATCATCATAGTTTGGCATAAAGTTTACCGTGTTTTTTTCAATATCTGATAACATATATTCTGAAATTTTTGCCATTCTTGCTTCTGTGTACCTCATAGCAGCGGCACCATCACCATCGACTGAACCAAAATTTCCATGCCCATCAATTAACATATATCTCATGGAAAAGTCTTGTGCTAATCTTACCATAGCATCATAAACTGAACTATCACCATGTGGATGATATCTACCAAGTACTGATCCGACTGTATTGGCACATTTTCTGTATGGTTTATCTGATGTTATATCATCTTCATGCATCGCATATAAAATTCTTCTGTGTACTGGTTTTAATCCATCTCTTACATCTGGTAATGCTCTTGATACAATAACACTCATGGCATAGTCAATATAAGCTGTTCTCATTTCTTTTTCGATGTCTCTTTCTATGATTTTTCCGTCCATTCTTTCTTGTTTTTCTTCCATCTTTTTTACTTCCTTTCTCTGTTGCATAATCGCTTATTTTTCTATGCGTTTATTATACTAAAACAATTTCAAATTTGCAAGCAAAATGACAGGAAAGTCCTGAAAAAGTGTAACCATTCAGAGGTGATATATTTCAATTAGAAAGTTTTTATATTATGTTTTTAAACAATTTATGATTAAATTGACACCATCAATAAATCCTTGTTTATAAAATTCTTTGTTATAAGCTGCTATTTTTACACTGTAATTTTCTTCTATTTTTTCAAATGACCTTAATAACTCTTTCGGCTTTGCCGTATCTTCCAAAAGTTTTTTGGTATTAATATCTTGTATTTTTTCTTTTACACTTCTATTGGCTTGTTTCATTTTCTCTTCTAGTGTTTTTTCTTCTGCTTCATAAATTAAACCTAAAATATCTTTATATTTAATATTTTCTTCCATATAACTACCTCCTTCCTTTTAGTATTTGATATTTTTCCTCTTTTTTATTCATATTTAATACTTTTATGTCAATTTTTTAGCTAACTCTATTTGTTCTTGCGTTAAATTGAAGTCTTGTCCATTATTTTTTATTAAATTATGTAATATTTTTACTGTTTTTATGTCATTTATTGTCTTTTGGATTGGTGCCAAATTTTTTAATTGCTTTTCTATTTTATGGTACTCTTTTTGCATGGCATTAAAATTTTTTTCCTCCCAATATTTTTTCCAATTATCAATATATCTATCCACATTTTCTATTGCCTGGTATTGTTTATTAAATGTACTTTCTATATTATTTTCTACATTATGTAGAATTATATCTTTCCCTTGTTTTATGGTTTTCGCTACTGTCTGATTAATAAGTCCAGATTGTCTTACTTTATCAACCACTATATCTAACAAAGATGACATACTATCTATTAAACCTCCTGACTTTATTGCATTTTGCATTTGAGTGACATTTTCAAAATTTCCAGTCATAATACCTATTGTACTTTTTCCTAAATCAATGGCGTCGTCGATGGTTTTAGTAATGCCATCTTTTAATCCATAATGAAAAAGGTTATCTTTTATATTTATAATTTGTTCTTCAACAAAATCTGGTAAGATTGCTCTTATTGCAATATCAATAGCAGTATTGATTGTTTTACCTAATGTACTTTCTAAAAAACTTTTTTGCGTTTTTTCATTTACTAAATGATTTTCTATCTCATTTTCTTTGTTTCTATTTAAATTACTTAATTCCATCTTTATTCCTTCTTTCTTTTTAGACATATGTAAACCTTTTTTTAGGCTTTTTATCTTCTTATTTTTTCTTTCTATTGTATGATTGCCTAACTTTATATCTATTTAACGATACCTTTTTGATTACTACTTTCTTATTTTAGTTTTTTTTCACTTTATTTTCTTTCATTCGTATTTTTATATTATTTTCTTATTTTTTCTATATTAATTCCGCATTTTTTTAGCTGAATTTTTACTTTCTGAACTTGCCTTTTCCTTTTTTTCTACTTTTTTGTATTATTTCTTTTCTTTTTTCTAACAATATGTAAACTAATTTATTGCTTTTTTTAGTTACTTTTTGCTTAATACAGATACCTTTAATCCCTTTTCTGCCTAATAAAAATCGTTTCTTTTTTTAAAAAACCAAATGTGTTTTTATTAGTTATTCTTTCTATTGGGTATAATTTTTTTTCCAAAAAGTTAATATTGTTTTTTTATTTATTATTTTTTAGTATTTTGATAATTTTTAATTTTATTTTATTATGACATTTTTTACTATTTTATTTATTTCCTTTTTTATTTTTTTATTTTTTAATAGAAATTTCTTTTTAAAATAATTAAAAAAAATTAATTGATAAATTTTATTTTCTTTTATTTCATAAATTTTGTTTCTAAGGGGAACACATTTTAAGACTAAACTTTTATTCATGGAACAAAAATTTCTTTTATTTGATACAATATGTAAACTGTTTTTATTTACTTTCCATTCAGTTGTATATACTTTTAATATAGATTGAAATTCTTTTATGCCTAAGATATCAGCTTCTATGACGATAAAATTTATGTCACTATTTTTCATAATCAACTGATTGATTGAGCTATCATTACTTTTGGATAAATCAATTATAATAAAATGATAAAACTTTTTTGTTTTTTTTAATAAAAAAAATAGTAAATAATTGATGATTTTTTCTTTCATTAATTGATTATTTTTTAATAATTCATTTAATCCATTAAAAAAATATAAATTTTTATTAATTTTATTATTAAATAAATTAATTATTTTTTTTAATGAATAATGATAAATAAAATTTTTATTATTTATTAATTTTCTATTTTTATTATTTATTATATTTTTTACTTTTCTAGTTATTATTTTATTTTGATTTTTTTTATTTTTAAAAAAGGGAGAAAAAATACTTTTATTTTTTTTAAGAATAAAACTTAAATCTTGTTTTTCTAAATCTCCATCTATTAGTAAAACTTTTTTATTCTTAGTTGATAAATATTGGCTGATAATTAGGGATAATGTGCTTTTTCCGCTTTTGTTATTCCCTGAAAAAGTAATTATTTTGGTTGACATATTGCTATTTTTATAGCTAATTTTTTCTTTTTGTAGTATGATTTTTATCGTTTTTTTAATTTTATCTTTTGTTTTCTTTAATGATTTTTTTAGATGAAAAAATTTTTTGCTTTTGATTTTATTTTCATTTTTATTTTTTTCCTCAATTATTTTTTTTAATTTAATAATTTCTTCTTCCATATTAATTTCTTGCTTATTTATTATTTTAATTAATTCTTTTAAATTAATTTTATCATTATAATAAATATCTATAATATTATTTTTTATTAATATTTTTTCTATTTTATTATTTTCTTTTTCTAAAATAAAAATAATTTTTATTTTATCATTTTCTAATTTTATTTTTTCAATCAAATTTTCTAATTTAATTTCTCCTGGTATTTTATCACTTAAAATAATTAAATCGATTTTGTTGTTTTTTTCTAATACCTCTAAAATTGCTTCTTTATATTGAATGTCTTTCCCTATTATCTGAAAATTACTTTCTTTTTTTAATTCTTCATTTAATTTTGGATTATTGATAGCTGTTAATATTTTTTTCATTATCATCACCTTCAACTATTTCCTTTTCTGCATCAGAACATTCTATTTTAGTTAAAATATGACTTTCTCCTACAAACATTAGACATTCACCTCTTTTTAAGGATTTTATCTCTACTTTTTCTTTTTCTGATAAATTGGCAAATTCGGATAGTATTTTTATGTTTTCTTCTTCTAGTGCAAAAAAGGTTTTAATACTGGAATTATTTAAAATACTTTTTCCATATATTCCATTCTCTAAACTAAAAATATCAGAAATATCTTGTGTAATTGCTACACTACTTCCTCCATATTTTCGGATTGTTTTAAATATTTTATAGATAAAACTTGCTACTTCTTTATTAGAGGTAACTCCTATTAATCTCCATATTTCATCTAAATAGATAGCTTTTTTTTCTTCTCTATTTTCTTTTATTTTATCCCAGAAGATATCTGTAAATAGATACATGCCATATTTCAAATTATCTTCTCCTAAATCGTAAACATCAGCAATAATAAAATCATTATCTAATGCTATGTTAGTTGGATGATTAAAGAATTTCATAGAACCTTTTACAAATGGTATTAATTTTGTTTTAAATTTTTTGGTTTTTTCGTCTTTTCCTAAAGCATGATATAAGTCTTCTAATAATGGCATATCTTCTGATGTTTTAAATTCTCTTCCTAATATTTTCTCTTCATTTGTTTTATATAAACTATCATCATTAAATGTAATCTGCTTTTGTTCATAAATTTCAATTAGTTTTTCTTCTATTAATGCTTTTTCCTCTTCATTTAATTCACCAAATACCAAATTGAAAAATCCGATTAATTTTCCTATTTTAGTTGCTAAATATCCACTTTCCCCTTCTTCAATACTTTCCTTTCTTATATCCAAAATATTGATATAAGTATCTGAATTAGGTCCTATTTTTATTTGTATTCCTTTTAGTTGTTTACATAAGTTGCTGTACTCTCTTTCTGGGTCTATAATATATTGTCTAATACCTAATAGTTTATATCTTAGAATGAGTAATTTGGTGTAAAATGACTTTCCAGCACCACTTGTCCCAAAGATACAAATATTAGCATTTTTATATTTGTTTGTATCATATCTGTCAATAAATACTAAAGAGTTGTTGTAGATATTGGTTCCTATAAAAACTCCATTCTCATCAAATATAGTAGAAGAAATAAACGGATACGTGGCAATTAATCCATTGGTCAAAATGTTTCTTTTGGATACATTTTTTGCTATTTCAGGATTCTCTGCTAAAGGAAGACATGCCATAAAAACCTCTTCTTGTCTGAAATTTGCTCTTCTTGTTTGCATTCCCTTACTTTGTGTTATTCCTTCTATTTTACTTAAAAAATATTCTAATTCTTTTTTGTCTTCTGCATAAACATTTATGTAAATATATAAAAAATAAATATCTTCATTATTGACTTGGATTTCTTTTCGAATATATTTTGCATCATTATAAGCAAATGCTACAATATCAATATCTTGCCTATTTTGATTGGTTTCTTTTAATTCTACCCCTACATTTCCTATATGATAAGTCAAATCTTTAATGGTTTTATAACTATCTTGCTTTTCATAAAACATAGAAATATTCATGTTAATATTTGTCTCAATTAAGGTTTTTAACAAGATATCTGTCTGTTCTCTATAATAATTTACCACCATTAATCCACTATAGAATAGATTATCTATTTCTAAGTATTTAGGATTTTCTATATTAATATAAGATGGAGCAATAGCATCTATATCTGAAATAGAACCTTCCATTAGTCTTAATTGTTTTATGTTGCCTTTTCTAATAATTTTTTTCCTCCTTTTCTTCTTTTTTTAAATTAACTTCTTTTCTTGTATTTAAAAAAGAATTGATGATTTTCATTGCTTCTTCTTTTGTATTGACTTCAAATACTGAATTCCCACATCTAGATAAACATTCTTTGATTTTAAAATATTTTTCTTTTAAATCATTTTTAATTATTTCAAAAGATTCTTGATATTGTTGTTCTATTTTATTTTTTTGGGATATAATAAGATAAAAGTTTTTAGAAGATGATTTCTTACTTGTATTAATTTTATTAATAGCTTCCATATAATTCTCAGATATTTTTTCTAAATATCTATTTTCTTTCTTCTTTACATTTCTTTGGATAAGATTGATATGATTTTCTAAATTTTCTTTACTACTTTGAATTAAAATTTGGATATCGAAATGACAGGTTTTTAAAAAAATTTTGTAAGAATTTAAAATAGCTTGTTTTTCTAAGTCAGATTTTAAGTTGTAATTAATCGGTGTTATTTTTAAAATTTTAATATATTTACTTTTTGTTTTTATCATTCCATTTTCTAATATTTCTTCTATGGGAATCCAACTCTGTGTTGTGGCTTGTTTTTTTATTTCTTTCACCTCCTATTGAAAATAATTTTATATGATTTGATGGATATTGTCAAGAAAAACTCATCTCCTTTTTCCGACATATTTCTACTTCTTAAAAATTTTTTTATGTTAATTTTTTTGAATAATTTTTATTTTTTTGATTATACTAATGTTATAAGGTTAATAATAGTTGAGCCAAGAGTATGAATGGATTTTGATTAGTTCATTGATATTCGGACAAAGATGTATTATGGTGTATTTTTTATATTATAATAGGTCGGCGATAAGAGTATATTATTTGCTTGTAGGCTATATTATTTTATTTTTATTCTTTGATATATGGTCAAATGGTAGGTAATCTATTCGAGCTAAGATTATTTTTATATCTAGTGTATCTTTTTATGAAGTGGTTATTAGTAGTCCCTTTGGGATGAATATAGTTACTTGTGGTGTACTAATAGTCGAGCGAATGATTAATATATGTGGTATGGGGCTTATTTATATAGTAATATATATTAGGTTTAAATATTAGATATATTAGTTTTAGTGGAGATTATTATTAGCTTTATCATTAATGCCAGATAACTTTTAGTTTATCTGGCATTAAATTATTAGATATCTAAATTTTTTACATATTTCGCATTGGATTGAATAAATTCTCGTCTTGGCTCTACTTCATCTCCCATCAATAAACTAAATATTTCGTCAGCTTTTATGGCATCATCCATAGTTACTTTTACTAATGTTCTAGTTTCTGGATTCATCGTGGTTTCCCATAATTGTTCTGGATTCATTTCGCCTAAACCTTTATATCTTTGCAATCCTAGTTGTTCTCTTCCAATTCCTTTTTCTTCTAGTTCTTTATAAGCATTTTCTAAATCTTCATCTGTATAACAATATTTGTCTTCCATTCCTTTTTTCGATAATTTATACAATGGTGGTTGGGCTAAATAAACATTTCCATTTTCAATTAATGGTCTCATATAACGGAAGAAAAAAGTTAATAATAAAGTTCTGATATGTGCTCCATCAACATCTGCATCTGCCATGATAATAACTTTTCCATATCTTATTTTTGTTACATCAAAGTCACTACCTATACCTGCTCCAACAGCTAAAATAACAGGATTTAATTTGTCGTTTCCATAAATCTTATCTGCTCTTGCTTTTTCCACATTTAACATTTTTCCCCACAAAGGTAAAATTGCTTGGAATTTTCTATCTCTTCCCTGTTTTGCACTTCCTCCTGCTGAATCTCCCTCTACAATATATACCTCACATTCATCTGCATTTTTACTACTGCAATCTGCTAGTTTTCCTGGTAAAGTAGAAGTTTCTAATGAATTTTTCTTTCTAGCTAATTCCCTAGCTTTTCTTGCTGCTTCTCTAGCTCTGGAAGCACTAATACATTTTTCTAAAATAGATTTTGCTACATTAGGATTTTCCTCTAAAAAAGTAGATAATGCTTCATTTACCATACTTTGGACAACACCTGTTACTTCACTATTTCCTAATTTTGTTTTCGTTTGTCCTTCAAATTGTGGTTCTTTTACTTTAACAGAAACAACTGCTGTGATTCCTTCTCTAATATCTTCTCCTTGTAAATTAGAATCTTTTTCTTTTAGAATATTGTGACCTCTAGCATAATCATTAAATACTTTGGTTAAAGATCTTTTAAATCCTTCTAAATGAGTTCCACCTTCAATAGTATTTATGTTATTTACAAAAGTATAGATATTCTCTGAATAGCTTGATGTATATTGTATAGCGATTTCTACTGGAACTTCTCCATCTTTTTCTATATAGATAGGTGTTTTATGTAACTTTTCTTTGTTTTTGTTTAAAAATTCAACAAAAGATTTTAAACCACCTTCAAAACAAAATTCTGCTTTTTTAGGAACTTCTTCTCTTTGATCTTCAATTGTTATTTTTAGTCCTTTTGTTAAAAAGGCAATCTCACGAAATCTTTTTTCTAATACTTCATATTCATAATTTGTTGTTTCAAATATGGTATCATCTGCTAAAAATCTAACTTTGGTTCCTGTTCCTTCTGCCTCCCCAATTTTCTCTAATTTTTGTGTTGTTTTCCCTTTTTCAAATTTCATTTGATATAAGCTTCCATCTCTTCGAATGGTTACTTCTGTCCAATTCGATAAAGCATTTACTACAGAAGCACCAACTCCATGAAGCCCTCCTGATACTTTATAGCCACTATCTCCTCCAAATTTTCCTCCAGCATGTAATACAGTATATACTGTTTCAGCAGTGGATATTTTTGTTTTTGGATGTATTTCTACGGGAATTCCCCTTCCATTGTCTTCGACACAAATAATATTATTCGGTTCTATGGTAACATTTATTTCTGTACAATACCCTGCTAATGCTTCATCTACACCGTTATCCACAATCTCATAAACTAAATGATGTAATCCTCTAACAGATGTACTTCCTATATACATACCAGGTCTTTTTCTTACGGCTTCTAGACCTTCTAATACTTGAATTTGGTCAGCTCCATATTTATGTTCATATTTCTCCATTTATTTTTTCCTCCTTTGGGTTCTTTCTAAACCTTTTTTATTTTTCCTTCTTTCACATTATATATTAAAATTTTTTTATTTTCAACCTTTATTTTTTCAGTACAAGTAATAATAACTTGTGTATTTTCTATTTTTTCTAAAAAACTCTTAATTCTTTTCTCATCTAATTCAGACATAAAATCATCTAATAGTAAAATTGGTTCTTCTTCTATTTCTTCTTTTACAATTTTCAACTCTGCTAATTTCAGAGAAAGAATGGCTGTCCTATGTTGTCCTTGCGAGCCGTATATATCTAAAGGTTTATGATTGATAGCTATCATAAAATCATCTCTATGAATTCCTTTTGTTGTATATCCCTTTATGATATCTAATTTTCTTCGTTCTCTTAATTTTTTTTGATATTCTTCCTTTGTTTTGCATTCTGATACATATTCAATTTCTATTTTTTCCTTATGATTTGTAATTTCTTGATGAATTTCTTCTATTTTTTCTTTTATTTTATTCATATATTCCTTTCGATATTGATAAATAATTTCTGCTTCTTCTATTAATTTTTCATCCCAAATATTCAATAAATTTTCGTCTTTTCCCTCTTCTCTTATTTGTTTCAAATATTGATTTCTTTGTTCTATCGTTTTCAAATATAAATTTAAGTGATACATATAATTGGGCTTTAATTGACTAATCATAATATCTAGAAATCTTCTTCTATTTTGAGGACCACCTTTTAAAATATGAATATCATCTGGCGTAAAAATAATAATATTGATATTTCCTAATAATTCACTTAACTTTTTTATTTTTATTCCATTTAAAAAAATATTTTTCTTGTGAAATAATTCAATTTTTATTTTTCCGTCTCTGTCTGATTTTTCATATTCTATTTCAATTTCTGCTTTTTCATTATCTAAATTTATCATTTCTCTATCTTTTTTAGCCCTAAACGATTTTCCCATACTACCTAAAAAGATAGATTCTATTATGTTGGTTTTTCCTTGTGCATTTTCTCCAAAAAATAAATTAATATTTTTTTCTAATTCAATTTCCTCTTTTTTATAATTTCTAAAATTATTAATTTTAATTTTTTTTATCCACATATTTTTCTCCATTTGTGTATAATTTTTTCTTAAATTAATTTATTTGAATTTATTTTTAATTATATAAGACTATTTTATAGCATTTATATAATTTTTTCTATTTTTATCTATTTTTTTCTTTTTTTTACTATTTTTTACTATTTTTTCTGTTTTTTTATTTTTTTAAGAAAATTAAGATTTTCTAGCAATCAAATTTAATTGCATAGAAAATCTCAACCTTTTTCCTTTTCTTTTTAATCTTCTTTTAATCGAATTGGTAAAATCATATATGTATAATCATTATTTTCAATAGACTTTATCAAACATGGCGAGATACTACTACCGAATTCAATATATACTTCCTCTTCGTCAATTACTTTCAGACTATCTAAGAAATATTTAGGATTAAACCCTGCTTCTAAGCTTTTTCCTTCTGTTGAAACATATAATTCTTCTTTTGCATCTCCTGTTTGATTGGTACAAGAAATAATAACTTTTCCAATATCTACTTGTACTTTTACTGGATATTTCTTTTCTTTTTCTACTGTTGAGGCTGATATTAAACTGATTCTTTCAAAACTATTTTGAATGTTATTTTTATTTACTTTAATTCTTGTTTCCCAATTACTTGGAATTACATTTTTGTAATTTAAAAATTCTCCATCTAAAATTCTTGTTACTACTTTACAATTATCCATTTCAAATAAAGCTTGATTTTTTGCCACTCCTATTTTTATTGGTTCAAAAGAATCGGCTATAATTTTATTTACTTCATTTAATGTTTTTCCTGGTATCACGGCTTGAAAGTCATTGCTTTGTTTGGTTAAAAAGATAGATCTTAAAGCTAGTCTAAAACCATCAACAGATACTAATGTTAATTTATTATTTTCTACTTCAAATAGGCATCCTGTAAAGATAGGTCTACTTTCTTCTGTACTTACTGCAAAAATAGTCTTTCTTATCATATTTTTTAATACACTTTGGTCTATTTCAATGGCATTTTCTATTTCTATCTTTGGGAGTTCTGGAAACTCTTCTGGATTCATAGTAGCTAACTTATATAAAGAACCTTCACATTCTATTTCTAATAAATTTTTATCATTAATGGAAATATGAATTTCTGTATCTGGTAATTTTCTAATGATTTCACTAAACATGATAGCATTTACTACTGTACTTCCTTGTTCTTCTACATCACATTTAATGACATATTCAATTCCTATTTCTAAATCATAGGTTGTTAATTTTATTTCATTATCATTGGTTTGAATTAGTATTCCTTCTAGTATTGGCATAGTAGTTTTTGAAGCTACCCCTTTTACTACGGAATTAATAGCTTTCAGGATAGTATCCTTATAACAAACTATTTTCATTTTGCTTCCTCCTTTATATTATATATATTATTATTAGTAGTAATAGTATTAGGGCTTGTGGAAACTGTGGAAAACGATGTTGAAAGTTAGAAGCCCTAGAAAAAATAGTGTTTATAAATAAGTGGAAAATTAAGATAGTTATCCACATATAAAAACAGTATTTGTGAATTATTTAGATATACACAGTTTTTAAACAGGTTATTAACAGAGGGGTGTTGATAGCCAATGTGTTACTTCCGTAAGAAGAGATTGAATCTATTTTTTCCAAACAATGTTTTTTCAAACACAAATTTCAAAAAAGTAAAGAATTCATTTTTATTCTTATTGTTTTCCCTCTATAATGATATTTTTCACACTATCCACAATTAATTTAGTATTATTCTTTTCTTTTATTTCTTTTTCTATTTTTTTACATCCATGCATTACAGTAGAATGATCTCTTCCCCCAAAGTCAGTTCCTATCTGTGGATAAGACATATTGGCAATTTCTCTACATAAATACATAGCAATTTGTCTTGGAAAAGCAATATCATTGGAACGTTTATTTCCAGATAAATCTTCTTTATTAATACTAAAATATTTTGCAACAGTTTCTTTAATAAAATCAGAAGATATTACTTTTTCACTTTCATACTTAAATTCATTGATGATTTTTTCGGCTAATTCAATTGTTATAGGACTATGTGTTAAAGAAGCAATCGCTACCACTTTATTAAATACACCTTCTAGTTCCCTAATATTAGAGTCAATTTTATTGGCGATATTGGAAAGAATATAATCATCAATAATAACGTTTTCATCTTGTGCTTTTTTTCTCAAAATAGCAAAACGTGTTTCATAGTCTGGACAAGATATATCAGCTAAAAGCCCCCATTCAAATCTTGATTTTAATCGATCTTCTAAAAATGGAATATCTCTTGGTGGTTTATCACTGGAAATAATAATTTGCTTTTTTTCTTCATATAAAGAATTAAAAGTATGAAAAAATTCTTCTTGTATTCTTTCCTTCCCAGCAATAAATTGAATATCATCGATTAGTAAAACATCTATTGTGCGATATTTTTTTCTGAAAATTTCGTTTTTATTATCTTTTATCGCATTGATTAGCTGATTGGTAAACTTTTCAGATGTTACATATAAAACATTACAATTTTTATTGTTTTCTAGCATTCTATTCCCTATTGCATGCATTAAATGAGTTTTTCCTAGTCCAACTCCTCCATATAAAAATAAAGGATTATAAGCTTCGGCAGGTTCATTATTTCCTACTGCTAAAGCAGCTGCATGTGCAAATTTGTTATATTCACCTACGACAAAAGTTTCAAAGGTGTATTTGGAATCTAAAGAAGAATGATTTACTTTTGCCTTTACAGCTTCTATTTCTGCGTTATTATTTTCCTCTTTTTCTCCTTTTTCTTCCTTTTCTTTTGCTTCTTTTTCTAAATCGATGACAGTATAAGTCCAATCTCTATTAGTAATAAAACTTAATGTATTTAAAAGCAAAGGTTTATATTTCGTTTCTACAAAATCTTTTTGGTATTCTGAAACAGTTGTAAAAACAATGTGATTGCCATCGATACTTCTAATTTCCAATGGTTTTATCCAAGTATTAAAAGAAATTTGTGTTAGTTCTTTTCTTAATTCGTTTTTTATTTTATCAATTAAGTCTTTTTTATCTAATGACATTTAGAAATCATCCTTTCTTGTGAATTATCCACAAAATTATCCACAATTGTTAATAAAATTAACAAAATTTTGTAAAACTCAACATAATGTATACGAACATATTTTCAAGTATTTATCATAAAAATGTCTTAAAAAATTTTACTTTCTAATCATAACAGATTTATAAACAAGAAGTCAATAAAATTGTGGAAAAAAATTTTATTGTGTGGATAAAAAAAATAAAATTGTGGAAAAAATAAAAAAATTTGTGGAATAATATAAAAAAATAAAAGATGACATAAAATGCAAGATAAAAGCAGAAATATTAGTACTACTTAGTTTTAAGATTTTTATTCGTGAAAGTTTTTATCTTTTTTATTGGTAACTTCCACCTGAGAACAGTCTGCAATCTTGCTACTCCCTAAGAAGTCTTTGCTTTATTATTCTGCATTTGCTTGATTAAAAATTTGTTAGGAGACGCTTTTTTTATTCATTCGTTTAACTTGAAAGGTAACAAATAGTTGCCTACTTTTAAATAAAAATTTCAAAATTGCTTGACTTTTTACCTTATTTTGCTGTATAATCGATATACTCGTTAATTATCAGTAGGAGGTGTAGGGAAGATGAAAAGAACATTTCAACCAAAAAATAGACAAGAAAAGAAAGAACATGGTTTTATGAAAAGAATGAAAACAAGAGCAGGAAGAAATATATTAAAAGCAAGAAGAGCAAAAGGTAGAAAAAAATTAACGGCATAATTTTTTTCGTAATAAAAGGTCGCAAAAGCTGACCTTTTAACAATAAGGATAGTAAAAAAGAGAATTTTTCATTATCTTTGGAATCAAAGAGAGGAAAAACGAAGAATGAAAAAAACAGAAATGATGAAAAAAAATTATGAATTTAGAAATGTTTTATCAAAGGGAAATTACTATTCAGGGAAATACATAGAAGCTTTTATCAGAAAAAACAGGAAAGAAAAAGTCAATTATTTAGGAATTGCTATTGGAGTAAAATTAGCAAAAGCCGTGAAAAGAAATCATATTAAAAGATTAATTCGTGCCAATTATCAACTCTATGAAGAAGTTCTGAAAGAAGGATATAGTATTGTTTTTTTATGGAAGAAAAAAGTAAAGATAGAAAAAGCAAATTTTCATAAAATAAAAAGAGATATGGAAGTGATTTTTGATAAAGCAAAGATGATTGAGGAAAAGATATGAAAAAATTACTGATTTGGCTAATTGAAGGATATCAAAAACATGTATCTATCTGGCTACAAAGTAAAAATATTCATTGCAAATATTATCCGACTTGTTCAGAATATACCAAACAGGCAATTCAGAAATATGGTGCAGGGAAAGGGATTGTCAAAGGAATGTATCGAATTTTTAGGTGTAATCCTTTTTCAAAAGGTGGATATGATCCATTAAAATAGAACGAGGAGGAATGAATTCATGTTTGAATTTTTAGCGAATCTTTTTGGGTATTTATTATCTTTTTTATATAATATCGTTAATAACTATGGAATAGCCATTATCTTATTTACTCTTATTATCAAATTATTATTATTACCGTTATCGATAAAACAACAAAAAACAATGAGAAAAAGTGCAAAGATGCAAGAAAAAATCAAGGTAATACAATTTAAGTATAAGAATGATACAGAGAAAATGAATCAGGAAATGATGAATTTATACAAAACCGAGAAAATGAGTCCTTTCAGTGGATGTTTAACAGCTATCATACAGTTATTATTATTACTATCCATTTTCTATTTAGTAAAAAGTCCAATTACTTATATGGAAAAAATTCCAACAGAATACATTAACAAATATATTTCTCAATTACAAGAAGAAGGAAGAGAAATTAGCAAAGTTTATCCAGAAATTGATTTAATCAAAGAATATGACTGGTTAAAGGAAAAGAATCCAGAGGATAGTAATCTTGAAAAGTTGAATATTCAAATGAACTTTTTAGGATTAGATTTGAATAAAATACCACAGCAAAATATAAAAGATTATACCGTTTATATTATACCAATTTTATATATTTTGTCTTCTTTTATCTCAATTCGAATGACAACAGCAATGCAACAAAAACAAAATGTAAGTAAGAAAGATATTGTTATCGATGGCAATAGTGGAAAAGAAATCGAAGAAAAAGAAAGCGAAAATGAAGTGGATGCAGTGATGCAGACCAACAAAATGATGTCTTGGATGATGCCAATTATGTCTATTTCTATTGCATTTGTAGCGCCATTGGGATTAGCTTTATATTGGTTAATTAGTAATATTTTAATGATTTTAGAAAGATTGATATTAGACAAAGTGATTCAGCAAGAAGATGGGGAGGAATAAACTATGAAACAAACGATTATAGCAGAAGGAAAAACAACAAAGGAAGCGATTGAAAATGGTTTAAAAGAGTTAAATGTTACCAAAGATTGTGTAGACATTAAGGTTTTAGAAAATGAAGACAAGAGAAGTTTTTTTAGTATCTTAGCACCAAGAGTAGTAAAGGTAGAAATGACCATAAAAGAGCCAAAAACGGAAAAAGGTAACATAAAAAAAGAAATAGAATTAACAAAAGAGCAGCAAGAAAAAGCAAAGGACAATTTAGATAAATTTCTAAAAGATTTTATTGTAAAATTACCAGAAGGAACAAAATATACAATTGAATATACGATAAGTTATTTAAAAGTAGACATAACAAGCAATAATTTGGGATATTTAATTGGTTATAGAGGAGAGACTTTATATGCTTTACAAAATATTTTATCTTCTATTGCAAGTAAAGGAATTGAAAATAGAGTTAGAGTTATTTTAGATATTGAAGGATATAAAGCCAAAAGAGAAAAAACATTAGAAGATTTGGCAGATAAGGTAGCTAAAACAGTAATTAGAACTAGAAAATCGATTAAGTTAGAACCAATGCAAGCTTATGAAAGAAAAATCATTCATAGTAGATTACAACAACATTCAAAAGTTGAAACGATTAGTGTAGGGGAAGAACCATATAGAAGAATTATCGTATCCTTAAAAAGTTAATAGAAAGAATAAAATCGGAGGTCAAAGGTCGGATTTTACAAGTTATTTGTAATATCAACTTTGGCTTTTTTTATCAATAAAAACAAGAATTTACCCAAATAATGTACAAAAAAAGGAGGAAAAAATGAGTACAATTGTTTCTATATCTACGGCTCCACGGAATTGGTGGAATTGGAATTGTTCGCATGAGTGGAAAAGAGAGTTTTGACATATTGAATAAAATTTTTGAGCCAAAAACAAAACAAAAGCAGGAAAATATCAAGGGTTATACGATTAAATATGGGAATATCTTGGACAATGGAGAAATAATAGATGAAGTTTTAGTTTCTTATTTTAAAGCACCTAAAAGTTATACGACAGAAAATATGTGTGAGATTAATTCCCATGGTGGAAATGTGATAATTCGAAAGATTTTAGAGATATGTCTAAAAAATGGGGCAGAATTAGCAGAACCAGGGGAGTTTACTAAAAGAGCTTTTTTAAATGGTAGAATTGATTTGGTACAAGCTGAATCAGTGATAGATATAATTCATGCCAAATCAGATAGAGCAGCAAAAGCAGGAATAAAACAATTAGAAGGAATTTTATCAAAACAAATTTCAGATATAAAACAAATTATACTAGATGTGATGGTTCAAATAGAAGTTGCTATTGATTATCCAGAATATGATGTGGAGGAGGTTACGAATCAGCAAATAGAAGATATGTTGAAACAAGTGGAAGAAAAGTTATTCCAATTGGAGAAGAGTTTTGATAATGGAAAGATAATGAAAGAGGGAATTAAAACAGCTATTATTGGGAAACCAAATGCAGGGAAGTCATCTCTTTTAAATGCTATTTTAAAGGAAGATAGAGCCATTGTAACAGAATATGAAGGAACTACAAGAGATACCATTGAAGAATTTGTAACAATTCAAGGGATTCCACTAAAATTAATTGATACAGCAGGAATAAGACAAGCAAAAGATGAAGTAGAAAAAATAGGAATTGAAAAATCCAGAGAAATAGCAAAAGAGGCAGAATTAATCATTGCTATTTTTGATAGTACAAAAGAACTAACACAAGAGGATAAAGAGATTTTAGCGTTGATAGAAAATAAAAAAGCCATTCTTATTTTAAATAAAATAGACTTAAAACCTGTTTTGAATGAAAACGATTCAAGATTTCAGAAAGTTTGTAGCCATATTGTTAAGATTTCAGCTTTAAATTCTACAGGATTAGAGACTTTATATCAAGAAATTATGAATTTATTTCAATTAAATGAAATCAATTTAGATAATGAAACCATAATTACTAATATAAGACATAAAAACTTAATAACAAAAGCGATGCAAAGTATAGAAAGGACGAAGAAAACACTAGAAGAAAAGATGCCTCTTGATATGGTTGCTATTTGTATGAAAGATATTTTAGAAGATTTAGGAAAAATTACAGGAGAAATTGTAAGTGAAGATATTATTAATGAAATTTTTTCTAAGTTTTGTTTAGGAAAATAATAATAAATTTTTGTCCTTAAAATCAAAAATAAGGAATTAAAATAGAAAATACGATAAATTAGTTGTCAAAAAATAAAAAGCGAAATAACGATAATTTAATGGCTTATTTTTATATTATCATAAAAGGCAATATAGAAAGTTAAGTATAAAAACAAACAAAAAACATAAGATTACATAAAAAATACGCAACGAGTTAAAATTTACAAAAACAAGAAAAAGTCAAGATAAATACTTAAATATAGCTAAAAGAGCGTAAATGTGTAAAAGACAAAAATAAAACTAATAAGTAAAAAATAAGCTTAGTTACAAAAAAACAAGAATTTTTGTTCCACAAGGAAAAGAAAAGTGTTGGGGAACAATGAGAAAAATTGAATGAACAATTCATAAAATAAAGAAATAGAAGGAGAAAAAAATGAGTTATATTGCAGGAGAATATGATGTGGCAGTTGTAGGAGCAGGACACGCAGGTTGTGAAGCAGCACTTGCTGCTGCTAGATTAGGAATGAAAACATTAATTTTTTCTATTAGTTTAGAGGCAATAGCAAATATGCCATGTAATCCTCATATAGGAGGAAGTTCAAAGGGACATTTAGTAAGAGAAGTCGACTCTCTTGGTGGAGAAATGGGAAAAAATATTGATAAAACTATGATACAAATTAAAATGTTAAATACTTCAAAGGGACCAGCAGTTCATTCCTTGAGAGCACAAGCAGATAGAAAGAAGTATCAAGCTGAAATGAAACATACTTTAGAAAAACAAGAGAATTTAGAAGTAAAACAAGGTGAAATTGTAGACATTCAAGTAGAAAATGGGAAAATAGTTGGCATTCAAACAGAGGTAGGAGCTATTTATAAAGTAAAGACAGTTATTTTAGCGACAGGTACTTATTTAAGAGGAAAGATATTCATAGGAGACTTTTCAAAAGAAAGTGGACCAGATGGGGTAGCAGCAGCAAATCAATTGTCAAGTTGCTTGAGGAACATAGGAATTGAATTAATACGTTTTAAGACAGGGACACCAGCTAGAATTAATAAGAGAAGTATTGATTTTAGCAAAATGGAGGTTCAAAAAGGAGATGAAGAAATCGAGGCTTTTTCTTTTGATAATGAACCAAAAGAGTTCGAACAAGTAGATTGTTATTTAACTTATACAAATGAAAAAACCCATAACATTATTCGACAAAATTTACATCGTTCTCCTTTATATGCTGGTATGATAGAAGGAACTGGTCCTAGATATTGCCCATCCATAGAAGATAAGGTCGTGCGTTTTAGTGATAAACCACGTCATCAAGCGTTTGTAGAACCAGTTGGTATGGATACAGAAGAAATGTATGTTCAAGGCATGAGTTCCTCGTTGCCAGAAGATGTACAAATTGCTTTATACCATACGATACCAGGTTTAGAAAAAGCGGAATTTACAAGACCTGCTTATGCCATTGAATATGATTGTATTGATCCATCGAATTTAAAACTTTCCTTGGAATATAAAGGAATAGAGGGACTATTTATGGCAGGACAAATAAATGGCACTTCTGGTTATGAAGAAGCTGCTTGTCAAGGATTAATGGCTGGCATTAATGCAGTTCAAAAAATAAAAGGAAAAGAGCCGCTTATATTAGATAGGACACAAGCCTATATTGGAGTTTTAATTGATGATATTGTTACCAAAGGAACAAATGAACCGTATCGAATGATGACATCTCGAGCGGAGTATCGATTGCTATTAAGACAAGATAATGCAGATTTGAGATTAACACAAATAGGGCATGAAATAGGACTCATTTCTGATGAAAGATATGAGAGATTTATTAGTAAAAAGGAAAAGATAGAAAAAGAAATAGCAAGGTTAAAGAAGTTAATTGTAAAACCGAATGAAAAAGTAAATGGATTGTTAAAAGCAAATGGCACTTCTATCTTATCTACTGGAACAAAAATGTCAGAGCTATTAAAAAGAACAGAGTTAGATTACGAAAAATTAGCTGTTATTGATGAAGAAAGACCCCATTTGACAAAACAAGAGAAAGAAGAAGTAGAAATCCAAATCAAATATGAAGGATATATAAAAATGCAAGAAGCACAAGTAGAAAAGTTTAAGAAGTTAGAAACAAAAATTTTACCAGAGAACATTAATTATGAAAAAATAAATGGAATTAGTTTAGAAGCAAGACAAAAATTAAAGCAATTTAGACCTCATTCCATAGGGCAAGCTTCTCGTATATCAGGGGTTTCACCAGCAGATATATCAGTATTGTTGGTTTATTTGCAACAATTCAATCATAATAAGGAGAAAGTATGTTAAAAGAAGAGTTTTTTGAAAAAATAAAAGGATATGCAAGACAAATAGAAATTTTGTTGGACGAGGAACAAATTTATCAATTTTATCATTATATGCAGTTATTATTGGCATGGAATGAAAAAATAAATTTAACTGCAATAGTAGAACCAGAGGAGATTATTTTGAAACATTATATTGATTCTATGACAATTGCTAAATATATAAAGAAAAACGCGAAATTAATAGATGTAGGAACTGGTGCAGGATTTCCGGGAATTCCTTTAAAAATTATTAGAAAGGATATAGAGATTACATTATTGGACTCTTTGAACAAAAGAATTGTTTTTTTGCAAGAAGTGATACAACAATTAAATTTATCAAAAATAGATGGTGTTCATTCACGTATAGAAGAGTTTGGGAAAAATAAAAGGTACCGAGAAGCTTTTGATTATGCTACTTCAAGAGCAGTAGCTAATTTGTCAACGTTATCTGAGTATTTAATACCAATGGTTAAGTTAAATGGTGCTTGTATTTGTATGAAAGGACCTAATATACAAGAAGAAATAAAACAAAGTAAAAAGGCTATTTCCATTTTGGGAGGAAATGTGGAAAAGATAGACTCTTTCCAATTGCCAACAAGTAATATGGATAGAAATATTGTTTTAATTCGTAAAGTGAAGCTTACACCATCTAAGTATCCAAGGAAACCAGGTATGGCAGCAAAAGAACCTATTCATGCAAGCAATTTTTCGAGTTGACTGATTTTTAGCTTCTTTGAGCCCTTAAATGGAATAGAAGAATTGGAAAAGCAGACAAAAGGTCTCAAGAAGCGAGATTTGTTGCTAATTCTTCCAGATTGTTATATCAAAAAAAATATAGACGCTTTCATCAATTTATTTTAGATAGCTGTGAGTAGTAACGAAAAGTTACAAAAAAGTGTAACTATTCAGAGGTGATATATACCAATTAAAAAGTTTCTATATTTTTTATTGGTAACTCCCAGCTGCGAACAGTCTGTAATCTTATAACAGACTGTAATCTTGCTGGTCCCCCCGAATTGTTACATCATAAAAAATATAGAAACTTTTATTGCAAAAAACAAAACGTCTGAATAGTCACAAAAAAGTCAATAAATTTTGCGTTTTTTATTGACTTTTTTTCCATATTTTTATATGATAATAATATGGAACAACAAGAATTAAGAAGTAAAAATTAACAAAGTGGAGGCAGTGAAATTGGGAAAAGTTATATCAATAGCAAATCAAAAAGGTGGCGTTGGAAAAACAACGACAACTGTTAATTTAGCAAGTATCTTAGCAAGGAGAGGAAAAAAGGTCTTATTAATAGATGCTGATCCGCAAGGGAATGCAACAAGCGGACTTGGTGTAGAAAAAGAAGTAGAATTTTCTACTTATGATGTTTTGGTAAATGATACACAAATACAAGACACCATACAAGATACCATGATAAAGAATCTAAAAGTATGTCCTTCTGATATTAATTTAGCAGGTGCAGAAGTTGAATTAGTATCTATGATGTCAAGAGAACAGAGGCTCAATGAAAAATTAAATGAAATCAAAAATCAATTTGATTATATTTTAATTGATTGTCCACCATCTTTAGGTTTAATCACGTTAAATGCTTTTACTGCATCCAATAGTGTACTCATTCCAGTACAATGTGAATATTTTGCATTAGAAGGATTAGGACAACTATTAAATACCATAAATCTAGTAAAAAAACACTTAAATAAAAACATTCAAATAGAAGGTGCCTTACTTACCATGTATGATATTAGGACAAATCTTTCCAACCAAGTAGTAAAAGAAGTAAAGAAATATTTTAATAATAAAGTTTATAAGACGGTTATCCCAAGGAATGTAAGATTAAGTGAAGCACCAAGCTATGGCATGCCAATTATAGAATATGACCTTAAATCAAAAGGAGCTAAAAGTTATATTAAATTCACGAAAGAATTTTTAAAGATGAATGAAGAACAAAAAAAGGCGAAACATATGATGTAAAAAGGAGGAATGCCAAATGGCAAAGATGACAGGATTAGGAAAAGGATTAGATGCTTTATTTGGACCTGTACCAGAAGAAGAAAAAGTACAAGAAAATGACACCTTGAAAAAATTGAAAATAACAGAAGTAGAGCCAAATCGAGACCAACCAAGAAAAAGGTTTGACCAAGAAGCATTAGAAGAATTAGCACAATCCATTCAAGAATATGGGTTAATTCAACCAATTGTTGTTACCCCAAAAGATGGTTATTATAGTATTATTGCTGGAGAAAGAAGATGGAGAGCTTCTAAACTAGCAGGATTGAAAGAAATTCCCGCTATTATTCGAGAAGATAACGAAAAAATAAATTCAGAAATTGCTTTAATAGAAAATATGCAAAGAGAAGACTTAAATCCAGTAGAAAAAGCAATGGGGATTAAAACATTAATGGATACTTATCAAATGTCACAAGAGGAAGTAGCAAAAAAAATAGGAAAAGGAAGAAGTACAGTTGCTAACTGGATACGAATCTTAAACTTAGAGCCACGTGTCTTAGAAATGGCAAAAGAAGGAAAAATATCAGAAGGCCATTGTAAAGCATTGTTAGCCATCACAGAACCAGAAAAGCAGTATCAAGCTGCTATTCAATTGTTAGAGAGAGGTTCTAGTGTAAGGCAACTAGAAAAAAAAGCAAAAACAAAAGAAACAAAAGAAGAACAGCAAAGAAATCATGTTTTATATAAAAGTATAGAAGATAATTTTCAAAGTTTTTTTGGTTCTAAAGTTAGATTAGATCCAGGTAAACGAAGAGGAAAAATTATCATAGAATATACTTCTAATGATGATTTAGAAAGAATTTTAGGATTGATAAAGTAGAAAAGAGGGTATATATGAATAGTTTAATGGAAATGATAAGAACAGATGCTTTTTTATTAGTCGTTTTTGGCATTATGCTTTTTTTACTAATTGGATTTATGATGATGCTAATAAGGTTTTCTAAATTAAATAGAAGATATCATGACTTTATGAGAAAACTAGGAGATGGAGAAAATCTAGAAGAAGATTTGCAAGCTTATATGTCTCGAGTGGAAGAAGTGGAAAGACATAATAAAAAGACTTCTACTCACGTAAAACAAATAGATCAAGAGTTGAAAAAGTGCATTCAAAAAGTAGGAATGGTAAGATATAGTGCGTTTAAAGATACAGGAAGTGATTTAAGTTTTGCTTTGGCATTATTAGATGAGAATAAGGATGGCGTAGTGTTAAATGGAATTTATTCAAGAGAAATGTCTAATATCTATGCTAAGCCAGTAGAACAAGGAAAGTCTACGTACACTCTTTCAGAAGAAGAAACGCAGGCGATTGAAAAAGCAATTCAGGCAGAAGGAATTTAAAAATCCATGAATTGCTATTGACAAACTTAAATAAAAATGCTAAGATAAAGACTGTTGGAAGAATACTTCTAACACTTGGAGAGGTGGTCGAGTTGGTTTATGGCACCAGTCTTGAAAATTGGCGTGCGTTTGTAGCGTACCGTGGGTTCGAATCCCACCCTCTCCGCCAAACAATAAAAGTTAGATATATAAGCCTATGTCTAACTTTTATTGATAAAATGGAGATGTACCCAAGTGGTGAAGGGGACTGTTTGCTAAACAGTTAGGTCGTGAAAACGGCGCGGAGGTTCGAACCCTCTCATCTCCGCCAAAGAATGTTTGTGATTAAAGATAATATTTATTAAAGTGAACCCAAATTGTTAGACAAATTTGTTTAATAATTTGGGTTCATTTTAATTAATAACAATTCAGAAGTCTTATTTTTTGGCAAGTACTATTTAGAGGTGATATATTTCAATTAGAAAGCTTCTATATTTTTTATGATGTAACAATTCGGGGGGACCAGCAAGATTACAGTCTGTTATAAGATTACAGACTGTTTGCAGCTGGGAGTTACAAATAAAAATATACAAGCTTTTATTCCCAAAAAACAAGACGTCTGAATAATTACTTTGGCAATAAAAGTTTTTCTATTTTTGGTTGACAATGTATATTGTTTTTAGTATGATACTTACAATAATGTAAAAAAGGAGGCACAAAGTGATAGATGAACCAAAAAAGTATTTCTGGGATAAACAATATGAGAAATTAGAGACCCAAGAAAAAAGGTTTATAAGAATAAGTGCAACAACTGCTATTATTGCAATAGGTACTATTATAGTTATGTCCATCATAATTACTGCTTATTCATTAACTGTTTTTTATCAAGCTAATATCGAAGAGTTAGAAAAGATTGTGAAATTAAATGATGCTATTAATCGTTTAGAAACTAAAAATAATGATTTGATTTATGATATTACTTATAAAGATAAGGAGGCTAATGAGTAATGTTTAAAAGAAAAGACATGAATAAAAAGGGAAAAAAGAAGAATTTAAAAAATAGGTGTTTTCCTAATTACAAAAACATTACAGAAATATTACTTTTTTATCATTTTTTGAATTACTATTGCTAAAAGTTGAAAAAAGTTGGGAAATAAGATATAATTATTAATAAGAGTAAAGAAAGATGTGAAAAAATGAAAAAGAAAATAGGAAAAAATAACAGAATAGTTATCATCTTATGGATAAGTGCAATATTATTATTTATACTAACCAATTGTACTTTTGCTTTTGATGCAGGATACTATAATCCGGGAACTTCTAGTTCAGTTTCTGGCACAGATAAATTGACGAAAATGGCTAATATAATAATAGGAGCCTTACAAATAATAGGAACTATTTTATCAGTTGCAGTGTTAGGAGTTTTAGGTATTAAGTATATGGTAGGCAGTGTAGAAGAAAAAGCAGAATACAAGAAAACTTTAAAGCCATATGTAATAGGAGCAGTTATGGTATTTGGCATATCTAATATTTTGGCAATCGTAGTTAAAATAGCTGGACAACTATAATTACAAACGATAACAACAGAGCAAAAAGAGGTGATTAATATGGTAAAAAAGATAATATTTGTTATATTTTTAAGTATTATTTTATTAGGAAGTATTGGTTTTTCTAAAACATATGCTGCTAAAGATACGAAAGACACAGTAGATACTACAATTGAAGGGGCGGATAATTTTTTAGAAAAGGGAGGCAGCAGTGTTATTAATGAAGAAACATTAAAAGAAGCATCAGATTTTGTTTTTAATGCTTTTTTAGCTGTTGCAATTGTAATCGTTGTTATTGTGGGCATGATAATTGGAATTAAATTTATGATGGCAGGGATTGAAGAAAAGGCAGAACTGAAAGAGACGTTAGTACCATATTTTTGGGGATGTATCGTTGTTTTTGGAGCCTTTGGCATTTGGAAACTAGTGGTAACTATATTATCAGAATTCTAAATTAGGGAGGAGTAATATGAAAAAAAACATAAGAAGAATAATAATGATTATTGTTTTAACATGTTTTTTAATGACAGTATCTTATGCAGAAGAAGTTAGTATTGGCAATTTGAAAGGAAATCAGCAGGCTTTAAATGGTACTGGTTTAATCAAAACAGGTAAATATATAGTGTCTATTATTACATCCATTGGTGTAGTAGTGTCTGTAATCGTAATAGCAGCTATAGGTATCAAATATATGTTAGGAAGTGCAGCAGACAAAGCAGAATACAAAAGAACCTTAATGCCATATCTAATAGGAGCGGTATTAGTATTTGGAGCATCGACAATTGCACAAATTATATATCTATTTGTAAAATAAAAAAAAGTGTGATATAATAATTATGTAATATTAATTTGTTATTAAAATTCCTTATTTTAGTAGGGAGATAGTATAATAGTTTATAGGAAAAGGAGGAAATAAAATGAAAATGAAGAATTTAATTAAAATTTTAGCAGCTATGTTTATTATGTTAGCACTAATGATTACAACAACAAATGTATTTGCTGTTATTACTCCTGGCTCAGTTGTACCGACAGAGACAGCAGCAGATTCTCAAATACAAACATACGGTGGGAAAATCTTAAGTGCTGTAACAACAGCTGGAATTGTTTTATCAGTAATTGTATTAGCTGTTCTAGGTATTAAATATATGTTAGGAAGTGCTGAAGAAAAAGCGGAATACAAAAAGACATTAATGCCTTATATAGTGGGAGCTGCTTTGATATTTGGTGCATCTACTATTGCAACTATTGTTTACAACTTCGTTAAGGATACACCAGCAGTGTAAAAGCATTAAAAACCCCTTCTTGATATGTTTATCAAAGAGGGGTTTTTTTTATGCTAATATTACAACAATGTTAATTTAATATTACAAATCTATTAAAAATTCGAAAAAATAGGTTAAATACTTACAATTATCTGCTTTTTCTGTTATAATATATAATAGTATAAATAGGATTATCATAGCTATAGGACAAAGGAGGAAACATATGAGAACATATGAAATACCAAGAAATTATAAAGGTGAAGGTAGAATCTTATATATTTTTTCTATGAAAGGATTAATATACACTGCCATAGGCATAGTACCAGGATTACTATTTTATTTTATATTTAATATGCTTGGAGCACAAATAGTAGGAATTATTATAACAGGAATTTTTGGAGTGATTGGATTTTCTATTGGAACTTTTAAAATTCCAGATACGAAAAAGTTTAAATTTACAGAAAAGACAGGTGGAGAAAATATAGATGATATTATAAAAAGAGCTATCAAATTTAAACAAAAGAAAAATAGAATTTATGTATATAAAAAGGAGGAAGTAAAAGATGAGTAATGATCAAATAACTAATGTCTTGACTATGATTTTAGCTATCATGATTGGTGTATTGTTTTTTCTTTCTGTTATATACATAATCTTAAAAATGAAAGAGAATAAAAGAAAAAAACAGTTAGAAGATGATACCTTTTCAAGTCGAAAACAAGAACAAGAACAAGAACAGGCGTCTCCAGTAAAAGGGCAGGTAGAATATAGTAAACAGTCAATTTTCTCATTTATGCAATTTGATAAAATAGAAGATGACATGATTGTCAAAAAAAATGGTACCAGATATGTAATGGTTATTGAATGCCAAGGTATTAATTATGACTTAATGTCGAATGTGGAAAAAAATAGTATAGAACAGGGCTTTTTACAATTTCTAAATACGTTAAAACATCCAATTCAAATTTATACACAATCTAGAACAGTCAACTTAGGAGCCAGTATTGAACAATATAAACAAAAATTAAAAGTAATAGAAGATAGACTAGTAAAAAAACAAATGGAATATAATGCAAAAGTAAATTCGAAACAATTCACAGACGAACAACTTAGAAAAGAAAAGATAGAGGTATTAAAAGAAAAAAACTTATATGAATATGGAAGAGACATTATTAATAATACAGCTAGAATGAATTTGAATAAAAATATTTTAAGGAGACATTATTATATTATTATTTCTCATACACCAGAAGAAATAAGCAATCAGAATATTCAAAAATCAGAAATTAGAGATATTGCTTTTAATGAATTATATACCAAATGCCAATCAGCAATCGCTTCTTTATCAGTTTGTGGTATTAAAGGAAAAATTTTAAACTCTAATGAATTAGCAGAATTATTATATATGGCTTATAACAGAGATAATGCTGATATTTATCAATTGAATCAAGCTTTGAATGCAAGATATGATGAATTATATGTAACAGCCCCAGATGTGCTAGATAAGAGAATGAAAGTACTAAATCAAAGGATTGAAGAAGAGGCAATTAGAAAAGCTAATGAAAAATTATTAGAAGCAGCACAAGAAAGTGAAAAAGAACGAGAAGTAAAAAGAAAAGAAAAAGAGTTACAAGATTTAATTAGTACAATGGCAAAAATGATTATTGACGAAAACGAACAATTAGTAGGAGAGGAAACTGCTCAAAAAGCTAAAGAAAAAATAGATGAGGAAATCGCAAAAAACAAAAGAAAAGGAGGAAAGGCAAATGAAGAAAAAGAAACAACAACAACTAGAAGAAGAAAGAAGAAAGTATCATAATGAAGATCAGAATAATTTCTTACAGGGAAAAACAATTAAAGACTTAATTGCTCCATCTGGTGTAGATGTAACTAATATTGACCATTTAGAAATTATTTCTAGTACCAAAAGATATGCCAGAAGTTTCTTTGTTTCTACTCTTCCTAGGATGTGTACCTTTCCAGAATTATTTCGAGACATGTATCTTTTTGGAGATATTAATACTTCTGTGTATATCAATCCAATTAAAGAAGAAAGATCACAAAGTGAACTTAATAGAGTTATTAATGAACTAGAGACAGAGAGAATTGTTGCTATGGATAAAGGAAACATCAATAGAGAAAGCACAATAGCACAAAAGAGATTAGAAGCAGAACAATTAAGAGATGAGATTGCAGCTGGATTTAATAAATTATATGAAGCATCTATTGTATCTACCTTATTTGCTTATAATCTAGAAGATTTAGATAAATTATCTAAGATGTTAGCTACAGAAATGTCAAAAACCTTAGTAGGAATAAAAACAGCATGGGGTATTCAAGAAGAAGCTTTTCAATCTAATTTGCCTTTAATGGAAGATCAAGTAAAAAAGATGCATACTTTTGATAGAAATTCTATGGGAACGGTCTTTCCTTTTACTACCTCAGAGATTGGACATCCTTCTGGTGTTCCATTAGGATTTAATAAACAGACAGGAACGCCAATTCTTTTTGATAATTTCCATAGTTCATTGACTAATTATAATATGGTTATATTTGCAAAATCTGGTGCTGGTAAGTCAGTTACTATGAAAACATTAGCTTCTAGATCTTCTGTTTTAATGGGAATTGAAAGTTTAGCATTGGATGCAGAAGGTGAATATACTATTGTGGCAGAAAGTTTAGGTGGCATTAATGTTGTCATCAGTCCTAATTCTAAAACTGTTATCAATATTTTTGATATTGAAACAGAGATGATAAAAGACGAAATAACAGGAAAAGAAAGAACCGTTTTAAATATTGAAAATAAAGTAGAAGATGTTACACAAGGATTACTTACTATGGCAAAAGGTAGTACAAGAAGCACAGAGGTAAATGAACTTACCAAGCAAATTATTGCAGAATCAGTAGCAGAAGAATATGCAGCACTTGGTATTACTAGTAATCCAAATAGTTTGTATCAGTCCAATGATATGGCATTAGCAAGAGGAAGTTTGCTTACTAAACGTAAGAAAGCAATGCCAACCATTGGAAGTTGGTATCGAAGAATTCAGGCGAAAGCACAAGAAAATGAGAATCCAGATTATCAATATCATTATAGTTATTTATTGAAAGTTATGAAACAATACATAAGAGAATATGATGGACAAATGGCCTATTTTGATGGACAATCTACTTTTGACCTTTTAGATGGGGCACCATTTATTAATTTGGATATTTCGCAATTAGAGGAAAGATTTGCTAGACCATTGGCACAACAAATATTGCTTTCTTGGATTTGGGAAAAGTTTGTTAAAAAAAATAGCGAAGATAAAAGTAAAGCAAGTAAAAAAAGAGTACTAGTGGATGAGGCTTGGATGTTACTTCCCTATCCAGAAGCGGTAGACTTTTTAAATAAAATGGCAAGACGTGCCAGAAAAAGAAATGTTTCTCTTGCTATTATTTCCCAAAGATTTCAGGATTTTTATGAAAAACAAGAAGCACAAGTAGTTTTGACATCTTCTGATACTAAGTTGTTTTTAGCACAAGATAAATCAGAGATTGCTTATTTGAAAGAGGTTTTTAAACTTTCAGAAGGTGAGGCTAATTTTTTAGTAACTTGTCAAAGAGGAGAAGGACTATTGAAGGTCGGTTCTGATACAGCAATTTTAAAAATTGTACCAACGAGAAAAGAATTTGAATTTGTAGAAACAAATGTAAATAATTTAGCAAATATGCGTAGAGAGTAATAATGGAGGAAAAAATATGAAAGTATTTACTAACAAAAAGATGTGGGAAAAGATGGTAATGATGTTAATCATTATAATACTATTTCAATTTTCTATGCCCAAACAAGTTCGAGCTTCTGATGATGACATGCCTTTAGGAGGAAAGCTTTTAGAACCCGTATTAGATTTAGTTGTATTTTTAGGAGATCGGAATCGTTAGTATTTTACATAGCTCAATAATGGGTCAATCTGAAACTTTAATTAGTATAGATTTTACTGCTGATGATGATCCGTGGTATCAAAAAGTTGGTAAGTTTGCTTTGCGAGCTCTTAATCCAGTAGGAGCTGTATTAAATATAGCAGAAGGCGTAGCTATGTTGGGAGATTCTATATCAGGAACTGTTAGTACAGGGGGAGGAGAGTTAGCACTGGATAAATATAGTAAAGAAGATTATCCAGATGTATTGTATTTGCCTTTATATACTCTAAGTGCAGAAGAGATTTTTAAAGGTACTATATTAATGTTTGATATAGACTTTTTTAATCCAAAGCAAGTATATATCGCAGAAAAGGGGAGTATTTCTGGACAGGCAGATAAATATAAATTAACTAAAAAAGGAAGAGAATATGTACAAAGAGAACTTGCTGGTATGAGTGATCATGATGCCATTTTCCATATTGCTAATAGATATGATTTGAATAATGCTGATACAAGCCAGTTTACAGAAGAAGGAAAAAAAGAGGTTGAAAAGCTAAAAATAAGTGAAGAAGAATTTCATACCTATCTAACATTAACAAACCCTACTAAATTATCCAGTCTTTCAAAAGAAGAATTAGCGACAAAGGATATTGATTATTATTATTATTTAGATGAAAATGGAAATGAAGTGAGAACTTCTCAAGAGAATACAGCATCTGCACTTTCTAGTGTTATTAGCACGTGGTATAAGGCTTTAAGAAATATAGCACTTGTATTGATGATGTCAATTTTATTGTATATAGGAATAAGAATATTGCTATCTACAGTATCTTCGGATAAAGCAAAATATAAACAAATGTTGACAGATTGGCTAGTTGGTATTTGCTTATTGTTTTTGATGCATTATATTATGGCTTTTTCTGTTACTTTGACCAATAAATTTATACAAGTTATTACTTCTATTGATAATGGATTACATGAAGTATTTTTCGAAGATGATGAGAAGGAATTTTTGTCAAATGGAATAAAAAAAGCAGGTTATGGACAATTAGTAGAAAAAGAATATGTAGCGTGGCCTACGAATCTTATGGGAAGAGTAAGAATAGCAACTGAAATGCGTCATGGAAAAGTTAGTTTTATTGGGTTTGCAATTTGTTTTCTAGTTTTAGTATTTTATACAATATTTTTTGCATTTACCTATTTAAAAAGGGTTCTATATTTGGCATTTTTAACTATTATAGCCCCTTTTGTAGCTATGACTTACCCAATAGATAAGGTAAATGATGGTCAGGCGCAGGGATTTAATAAATGGCTGAAAGAATATATATTCAACTTACTAATACAACCATTACATTTGTTATTATATACCATCTTAGTTTCTTCTGTGTTTGCTTTTGCATCACAAAATATATGGTATATGTTAGTTGCCATAGGATTTTTAATACCAGCAGAGAAATTATTACGTAGTCTATTTGGATTTGAAAAAGCTTCTACTCCAGGGTCACTTGCTAGTGCTGCTCTTGGTGCAAGTATGATTTCAAATGGTGTAGGAAAGTTATTACATAAAATGCCAGGAAGTTCACATGATAAATCAGATAAAAATAATAGAAATGCAGACAATAATAGTGATAGTCAAAATCCAAGAATGAGTTATAATGATGAAGATTTTGATGCAACAGATGCTTTAATGGGAGGTACTGGATCTGTTGAAGCAAGTGAAGGTAATAATATAGACAATGATGGAAATAATGGAACCCCAGAATTGTCTAGTCAAAATCAACCAGGGGGATTAAATCCAAATAATTTAGGGGATTCTACAAATCCACCCGCATTTCAACCAAACTTAGCTTTTCAAGATGGACAAGGACAAGGTCTTACTTTTACAGATGGAGAGGATATGATGAATAATAGCCCTTTGAATAATTCTGATAATCCAATGAGTCAATTGGCAAATGGTACGAATGCGCAAAATCGCCCTATTAATAATCTACCAAGAAAGAGGAAAAAATCCCAAAGAAGTTTAAGAAGAGCCTTAAAAGCTGGAGCAAGGAGAACCTTTACAGGTAAGAACGTAAGAAGAACATTTAAAAACCTTACTAAAAAAGGAATTAGAATGGCAGCAGGTACAGGATTAGCATTAACAGCTGGTACAGTAGGAATAGCAGCAGCAGTTGCTTCTGGAGATGCATCTAATGTACTTCAATATGGGGCAGCAGGATTAGGAGCAGGATATATAGCTGGTTCGAAAATGGCAGGTGGCACGATGAATATGGTAGGAAGAGGATATGATAACATTAAAAATTCAGAAACAAGGCAAGCAATGACAGAAGCATACTATGGAGAAGAATATAGAGAGAAGCAACAAAAGAAACAAATAAAAGAGTGGAAAAAGAATGTAGAATATAAAGAAGATTTAGAAAGAGCTATAGGAGAAGATAAAGCTAAATATATGTATAAAAGTGGAGAAGTCGATGAATATTTGAAATATGGAATTAATGATGTATCTGATATGGCAGCTATGCATGAATTAAAAGAAAAAGGTATAGCTAATACTATTCCAGAAGCTTTAGCATTACATCAATATGGAGAGAGAATAGGTGGAGACTATACAAAATTAAAGGAGAAAGATAGAAAAGAATGGAGAGAGACATTTAGTGAAGAATTCCAAGGAAAAGGATATTCAAAAGAGAAATCTGTTGATGCAAGCAAGGCAACTCTTGAGAAAATAAAGCAATACCATGATATAAGAAAAAATATGAAAACCAAACTATAGGAGGACTTATATGCACAGATTGATTAGATTTTATAATCAAAACAGAAAAGAAATATGGAAAGTATGGGGTATTATTTTAGTTATAATTTTTGTTTTGCAATTATTGAATTATTCAGCCAAAAAGAAAATAGGAAATCAAAAACAAGAGTTAAATTATGCAAACAATGTATCGTCCTATCATGATTTAGATTTAGCTACTAATAAATCTGTATTGTCAGGAGAACAAATTTCAGAACAGAAGCAAGATTCAATAAAAATAATAGATAGCTTTTTTACTTATTGTAATCAGCAAAAAATACAAGAAGCCTATGATTTATTAACAGAACAATGTAAAGAAGAAATGTTCTCCTCTCTTCCTATTTTTGAAGAGCGATATTGCCAAAAAGTTTTAAATGGACAGAAAAAAAATATTACAGTGGAAAATTGGACGGGTAATATCTATAAAGTAACCATAAATGATGATTTTATAGCTACAGGAGAATATTCAGAAAAGAATAAAATACAAGATTTTATAACGGTTCAGGATAATAAATTGAACATAAATAGTTATATAGGAAGAACCACATTGCGTACAGAAAAGCAGCTTGATGATATTTCAATAAAAATAATACAAGAAGATTCGTATATGGATTATGTACAATATACTTTTGAAGTTTCAAATTTCTCAAAAAAAGCAGTATTATTAGATACTCTTGAAAATATTGATACTATGTATATTAAGGATAGTAATGGAGTAAAATATACAGCTTATTCACATGAATTATCGAAAGGAAACTTATTAGTAGATGAGGGAGATAAAAAACAAATAACCATAAAGTTTTATAGCAAATTTAGTTCAACCAGAAGGATAAGGAAGATGGTATTTTCTAGATTTATATTAGATTATAATCAGGATTTAAGTAGCGAGCATAGTACAGTTGAGATAGAATTATAAGTAACAATAGAAGGAGAGTTAAATGGAGGAGACTTCTGATAAATTTAAAAAAATGCTCAAAAAAATATTAAAAATATTGATGAAAATAATAAAGCGTTTTATCAAAATATTTTTATTAGTTTTTAGTTTGCTTTTAATAATAGTTGGATCAATATATTTCTTATTTGTTGTAGTAGATGGGCAAATTTGGTCAAATGATTCTTCCTATTCATCTAGTGATTACATAGGAAATTCCAGTATAGGAAGCGATGGAAAGATTACCACTACTAATACAGTGCAAGAAGTATGGGATAAAAAGAAGGAAAAAAAAGGAAGAGTTAATCTTTATTTACAAGATGCAAAAGAATTAGCTAAATTGATGAATGCAGAATTAGCTACACAGTTTTTAGATACAAGACCAAATCCAGATGAGCCAATAGACTGGGATAGTGAAAGCATAAATAATCCTAATTCAAATGAAGTGCAAGGAATTATAAAATTAAAGAGAGCGGACTCGAATGGAAAGACCACTACAATGATTTATAAGGACCCAGAAACATTTCAAAAATACATTAATCAATATAATAATTCAGGGTCTGAGGCAGATAAAAAAGAAGCTTTGCGTTATTTTACGCTGGAAAAGACATCTTTGTCAAATAATGCAAGTGGACAAGCACAGGAAATTGAAGAAGGAACTACCATTCATATAAAAAGTGGATTAGGTTCTATTCATACTTATATGGGGTGGCAAACAATAACAAGTACAACTTCTACTCAATATAAATTGAGAGAACAAGCAGGTATGAATTTTGATGAGGAAGGATTCGGAAAAATTAATGGGCGCTATGTAATAGCATGTACTACTACTTTTGGAAAAGTGGGGGACTATATTGACTTTTATCAAGAAGATGGTCTAGTAATTCCTTGTATAATTGGAGATATAAAGAGTAGAAATGATGCAGGTTGTAATAAATGGGGACACCAAAATGGTCACTGTATTATTGAATTTATTGTTGATAAAGATTCTTGGTATCATTCTGGACATCCTAACCCAGGAAACCCAGATTGTCATCCAGAATGGAATAAGAATTTAACAAAGGCAGTAAATGGAGGAAGTTATTTTAAAAAACCTGATTTTGGAGCTGATGCTGTTACAGCAACTGGCAAGACAGTAGAAAGCAAAGAAAAAGATACCATGAAATGGCCAACAGAAGGAACCACGATAACATCAGAGTATGGGTCTGGAGAATTTAATAACCATAAAGGGATTGATATTAAGGTAGAAGAAGGAACTAAAGTCTATGCTTGTGAAGATGGAAAAGTTACTACTGCTACAATTAGTGATACAGCTGGAAAATATATAGTTATTGATCATGGAAATGGCTATGTATCGAAATATATGCATAATAGCGAAATAAAAGTAAAAGTAGGAGATAAAGTAAAAAAAGGAAAAACAATTGCTTTGTCAGGAAATACAGGGGAATCTACAGATGCTCACCTTCATTTCCAAATAGAGTATGATGGAAAACCAATTGACCCATTAACTTTAAAGTATGATAATGGTCAGGGTACAGGAGATGGAGGAATTGGTTCAGATAGTAAAAATTTGAATACTTCTAAGACAAGATATTATGCTAAGGTTGCGACTTGGAATGAAACTACTGATATAGTTAAAACAAATGATCCAGAACAAGGAGAAAGTTCAGAAACTATATATAATATGACAACAACTAATATTGACTATCAAAAATTTGTTAGTGCTTATACCATGCCTTTTGACTACTTATGGGCATTGCTAGTAATAGGAGAAGACAAAGATTTTGTTTTGCAACTAGCAAATTTAGTATATAAAAGTGAAATTGAAATTACCGTTCATGATAACTTAACAGTGACTACTGATACAAAAGTGGATACTTATACGAAAGAGACGAGAACAGATACAGAAGGTACCATTACGATGTCTTGTGAACAGGAAAGAACTGTACATACGAACAGAGAGACAAATCGTTGGTCAGATAAAGAGAGTAATGATTATAAGACAACATACACCAATATTGTGAAAACAAATACGTTAGATATAGCATTAACAAAAGCTAATGTATGGATTGTGGATTATGAGCAAAAATATGTTTATCAAAAACCACAAAGTGATACTAATTCTACTGATAAAATGCTAGATAGTAAAAATTATGGAAATGAACCTGATTTAACTTCAAATGAGGATACTTATGGTCATGTAGCAGAGTTTTTACAAACAAAGATTAATGAAAAGAAGTTGGAAAAGGAAAAAGAAATAGAAAATCAACAAAATGCGGGCATAGAAAACGAAGAAAATCCAGAAGAAAATATCAATCAAGTGGAATATAATGTTACAGGAAAAATTGATTCAATCCACACAGGTGTATATTATGCAACTATCGATAGAAAAAGGAGAATTACAAATACAATACAGACAACACAATATATTTCATCTCCAGGAGAAACGGTGGAAAAAACAGATAAAAATGCAGATGAGGATAATTTTGTTACGATACTAAGAAGAAAAGAATGTAATAAAGGAAGAATTTTAATTTTAAAAACAAGAAGATGGCTATATGAGATATTAGAAAATCAAGAAACAACGGCTGATATGGTTGATTTAACAAAATATCTATTATATAAAGTAACAGAAAATAAAAATTATGAAGTAACAAACTACGATTTTAGTATTTATGACCCAGCTAATTTTGTAGAACTTAATAGTGGAGCAAAGAGTAATTTAGGTGGAATACAGGGGCAAATTGCAGATTTCTTCTTAGAAAAAGGAATGTCATTAGAAGGAATTGCTGCTATATTAGGAAATATAGAAGAAGATAGCAATTTTAATGCGTCACTAGAAAAAGATTCTGAAAAATACCATGGCTTGTGCCAATGGAATCCAAAGAGATTTGCTGAGTTAGAGAAACTAGCAAAGCAATCAGGCAAAGAATGGACAGATGTTGATATACAATTAAAGTTCATGTGGAAAGAATTAACTACAGGCGGATATGCAACAGTAAAAAATAGAATAATGAATATTACTGATATTGAAAAAGCCACAAAGGAATTTGCAAAAAATTATGAGAAGTGTATTTCGAACAAGGATACAAAAGAACTAGAAGAGAGAGTAAAAAAAGCTAAGAAATACTTGAAACAATTACAAGAAAAGGCGTCAGGCGGTTCTTTAACGAATATTGATACAAGTTCATTTCTTGCAACTGCTAAATCATGTCATGACTATGTTAGAGAAAATAATTATTGGTATCCATCTCAAGCAAATCTAAGTGCAGGAAGATTTGTAAGTGATGGAACTCCAGTTACACACAAATTTCCAACAAGGGGAGAAGTTCCTTCCAAGAGATATATTGATTGTAGTGCCTATGTATCATGGGTATTGAAGGAATATGGATATAATTTACCTTCCCCATATACAGCAAGTACGTTGTTAAAGAACCCATTGCATTTACAATCTGTATCCATTCAGGAGGTGCAGCCAGGTGATATCTTAGTTAGAAGTAATCATACAGAGATATACTGTGGAAATGGAAAGTCATATAATTGCGGTAGTACCAATGCTATCAGGTCTGTGACCTCAAATTGTACGCCATCTAGATTTACAAAAGCGTTTAGAGTAAACCGATAAGGGGAATTAGTATGAAAAATTTAAAAACATTTATTATTATTTTAGTGATTATTGCTTTAATACTGATAATTTCTATCTATTTTATTTATCAAGGAAAAAAAGATATAATGGATGAAGAAGGAAATATAAAGGAACCAGAATATATAGAAGGAAGTTATATAACAGATAAAGCAATAAAAGAGTTAGACAGTAAAGAAGAATATTTTATCATAAGAGATGTCGTACAACAAGTTCAAACTTATATAAACTATTTAGATTATGATATTACAGAATCTAGAGTAAAATTAGAGAATAAAGAAGAAGAAAATCAATTGATAGAGGAATATAAGCAAGAGGGTATAGACAGTATAAAAAATATGATGTCAAAGGAATACATGCAAGAATTTAATATAAATGATTCTGTAATATATGATAGTTTTGCGAAGTATGCGAATAAGAATATAACAATAGGAGACATCTATGTTAGTGAAAGTAGTGTTAATATTAAAACTTATTTTGTATATTTAGAAGTATTAGATAAAGACGAAGAACTTAATTTGGTTATAACGATAGATTCGTCTAACAGTTCGTTCTATATTATGCTAAAGAATTATATGGATAAAATGGGTATTAAAAAAGAAAATATCATGGAAAAAAATGTGGAACAAGCCATAAAAAATATAGAAATAAATGAATACAATACTTACGATATTCCTAATTTTAGTGATACAACTTATATTCAAGAATTGTTTGAAAATTATAAAACTTATTTAGCTATCGTACCTAACAAAGCCTATGAAATGTTAGACAATGAATACAAACAGGAAAGATTTGAAAACATACAAAATTTTAAAAAGTATATTGAGAATAATTCTTCCCATCTTTTCGATATGGAATTATCAAAATACAAAATAAATCATTATAGTGATTATACAGAATATGTGTGTATGAATCAATATGGTAATTATCTCATTTTTAGAGAAAAAAGATTAATGGATTATACCGTGTTTTTAGATAGTTATACGATTGACTCTATAGAATTTACAGAAAGATATAACGAAAGCAATGAACAACAAAAAGTTGGTATGAATATAGAAAAAATCATTTTTGCATTAAATAGTAAAGATTATGACTATATTTATACAAAATTAGACGAGACATTTAAGAAAAATAATTTTGATACGATTGAAAAATTTGAAACTTATATAAATCAAACTCTATTTGAAACGAATGTAGTAGAGTATGATAAATTTTTAAAGGAAGGCAAAACTTATATGTATCAATTAAAAATAAAACCATCCGAAGAAAATGGAGTAGATTTAAGAAATGTAACAGTCATTATGAAATTATTTGAAAATAATGATTTTGTCATGTCATTCAATATTCAATAGATGAAAAAATTGCCAAGAGGGACGGTCCTTTTTGGCAATTCTTTTAATCACCAAAAGGTTATTATTATTTTTTATTAGCAACTCCCAACATCATACAGTCTGTAAATTCTTAACAGACTGTAATTCGTTGGTCCCCCCGAAATGTTGCTTCATAAAAAATAAAATAACCTTTTCACTAAATAAAATAACAAAATTGCCAAAAAGAACCGTCCCTCTTGGCAATCTATTTGAATAAATTTAAAATGGTATTTACAATAGCACGAATAATTTCATTTTCTAAATACATATTAATAAGAAAATTTTGAATAAAGGGAATCTGCCATAACAGAAATAGAACTAAAATAGTAGCAATAAGAGAGACAAAAGATGTTATGTAATCTTTTAAACTTTTTTTATAACGAATTTTATATCCTCTGTTTTTTAAATCCTGAATATAGGCGTCATAGTAAGCTTTTTGTCTGGCTTGTTCTAATTGTTGTTGGTAAGCTAATTCTTGTTCACGCTGCATTTGTTCTCGGTATTGTTTTTCTAGTTTCAATTGTTGTTGACGTAGAAATTCTTGTTGTTCTTGATTGTGCCAATTTTCCTTTGATGTTAAATTTATGTGTGCATTGGGGTCAATAACGTTTTTTATTTGCTTTTCTTGTTCGGCAAGAGATAAATCATAAGCTTGCTTTTTTTCGGCATTTGATAGAATTTCATAAGCCTCATTTATTTCTTTTAAAATTTCTTCTGATTGCTTTTTATTTTCGGTTGTTTGTAAATCTGGATGATATTTTTTGGCTAATGTTTTGTAGGCTTTTTCAATAATTTCAGGTGAAGCATTTTTATTTACTTGTAAAATATCATAATAATTTTTATTCATAATATTATCCTTTCAAAGATAATATATCATAAAATAGAGAATGTTTCAATTAGTTCTTTCATAAAATGTTTTAGGTGATGAATATGAATCATAAAATAGGTTTATGCTTAGCAGGCGGTGGGGTAAAGGGAGCCGCTCATATTGGGGCTATTAAAGCAATGGAAGAAGATAACATAAAGTTTGAATATGTAGGGGGAACTTCTTCACGGAAGTATTGTAGCCTGTTTATATGCAATGGGATTCCAAGCAGATGAGATGTATAAGATTTTTAAAAAGTATTGTAGTAAAATAAAATATGTGGATATTAGCCATATTTTTAAACTAATATTAGGACTAATTTTTACAGGTCGTATCTGTATTGATGGGCTAAATAATGGTAGGCAAATTGAAAAACTAATGAATAAAATAGCACAAGAAAAAAAGATTTCTAATATTTCTGATATTTCAAAATCTTTGGTGATACCAAGTGTTGACTTATGTAATGGCAATGTAATTTGTTTTACTTCTTGTCAATTTAGAAAAGCAATTTCTGACCATATTAGCTATGTTAATGATATTAATATTGGTACAGCCGTAAGAGCTAGTTGCAGTTATCCTGTGGTTTTTTCTCCTTGTACCTATAAAAATAATAAACTAATTGATGGAGGAATTCGTGAAAATGTTCCATGGAAAGAACTAAAGACTTTAGGTGCTGAGAAAGTATTGAGTATCGTTTTTGATGATAAAGTAGTCCAGGATTGCGATAGAAATTTGGTAGAAGTAGCAGGTCGTTCGATTAATCTGTTATGTAGAGAACTTTCTAATTATGAAATGGAAGGGGCTGATTATGTTTTAAAAATCAAAAGCGATAAAGTTGGCTTATTAGATATGAAAAAAATAGATGAATTATATTACTTGGGTTATGAACAAACCAAAAAACATATAAAAAAAATCTTACAAATGTAAGATTTTTTATAAGGTACTTTTTTCTGTATCTATTTTGTTTTCCTTTTCTAAAGCCTTTTTTCTATTTTGTTTTGCTTGTAAATTGTCTTTTGCGACTGTCATCAACAATTTAATTCGATTCGCTTGATTAGCTTCACTAGCACCTGGGTCATAATCGACAGGAGAAATATTAGCCTCTGGAAATTTCTCACGGATGGTTTTGATGACTCCTTTTCCAACGACATGATTTGGCAAACAAGCAAAAGGTTGAACACAAACAATATTAGGAATATCATGTTCAATGTATTCAATCATTTCTGCTGTTAAGAACCAACCTTCACCAGTTTGATTTCCAATAGACAAGACATCTTTTACTTTTTCTTCTAAATGCCAGATATCACATGGTGGTAAATATCCTTTTTTAGAATTGGCTAGTGCTATTTTTACGTCTTTTTCTAAAATATCGATTAATTTGATGGCTGCTTTCATAATCTTAGCAGAAGTTTTATTGGTATTTAACAAGTTGTTAAATGTAATTTTGTGGGTGCACATGAATTTAGCAAATCCCATGAAATCTGGTAAGATTACTTCTGCACCTTCTCTTTCTAACATTTCTGCTACATAATTATTACCAAAAGGATGATATTTAATTAACACTTCACCAACAATACCAACACGAGGTTTTTCAAGAGAGGTGTCTAATTCAATCTTTTCGAAATCATTTACGATGTCATATATACTTTGTTTGAATTCTTTATTGGTTGATTTAGCTAATAACTTTTTACATTTTTCCATCCAAATATCAAATACTTTTTGCGTGTCTCCTTTGTTTTTCTCATAGGCTCTATTTTTCGTTAACATTTTTTGAAGCAAATCACCATAAACTACCATTTTTAATAATTTTTCTGCCAAAGGAACCGTTAGCTTAAAGCCAGGCATTTTTTCCATACCAACAATGTTAAAAGAGATGACTGGTATGTGTTCAAATCCGGCATCTTTTAAAGCCTTACGGATAAAGCCAATATAGTTGGTAGCTCTACATCCACCACCTGTTTGTGACATGATTAAAGCCGTTTTATTTAAGTCGTACTTTCCAGATTGAAGGGCTTCTATCATTTGACCTGTTACTAGAATAGATGGATAACAAGCATCATTATTGACATATTTTAATCCTGTTTCTACGGTTTTTTGCGTACATTCTCTTAATAGTTCAACATGATAGCCAGAAGAACGGACAGCAGCTTCTAGCAACTCAAAGTGAATGGGTGCCATTTGTGGAATTAAAATGGTGTAATCCTTGCGCATTTCTTTTGTGAAGATTTTTTTCTTCAAACCATAATCGCCACTAGCTTTTTCTTGTGCTTTTTCTTGTTCACGTTTCTTCATACTAGCTAAAAGAGAACGAATACGAATTCTGACAGCCCCTAAGTTGTTGACTTCATCTATTTTTATTAAAGTGTACATTTTGTTGTAACTTGTTAAGATTTCTTCTACTTGATCAGTTGTGACAGCGTCTACACCACAACCAAAAGAATTTAATTGAACCAGTTCTAAACAATCATGTTTTCCTACAAAGTCTGCTGCGGCGTAAAGTCTTGCATGATATACCCATTGGTCAACGACTCGAAGGGGTCTTTTGGCTTCTGTTTTATCAGAGATACTATCCTCTGTTAAAACACTAAGTCCCAAAGAAGTTATCAAAGTATCAATGCCATGATTGATTTCAGGGTCTACATGATAGGGTCTACCAGCTAAAACAATTCCTTTTAAATGGTTTTCTTCTAAATATCTTACCGTTTCTGCTCCTTTATCACGAATGTCTTTTTTGCATTTTTGATATTCGGCTTCTGCTTTTTTAGCAGCTTCTATCAATTCTGCTTTCGTAAAATGATATTCGTTAAATTCTTCTAATTCCATCATTTTTTTAACTAAATTCTTTTGGTCAAATGGTAAAAATGGATTTATAAACTTTATGTTGCCTTTTTTCAAGTTTTCGACATTATTTTTTAATACTTCTGAGTAAGAAATGACAATTGGGCAATTATAGTGATTGTCTGCTTTTTCATATTCTTTTCTTGAATAAGGAATACAAGGATAGAAGATAGTAGTAATGCCTTGCTCTAATAAGCTTTCAATATGACCATGAGAAAGCTTTGCTGGATAACAAACCGATTCCGATGGCATAGATTCCATTCCTTTTTCATAGGTTTTACGTCTACTTTTTTCAGAAAGGATAACACGAAAACCTAAGCTAGTTAAGAAGGTAAACCAAAATGGATAATCCTCGTACATATTCAAGACTCTAGGAATACCAATGGTTCCTCTTGCTGCAAATTGCTCTTCTAAGGGTTTGTAATCAAAAAGTCTTTCTTGTTTATATTGAATTAGGTTTGGTAATTTCTTTGATTTGGTAACAACGCCAGCACCTTTTTCGCAACGGTTACCAGATACATGAATTTGACCATTACTGAATTTATTAATGGTTAGCTTACAATGATTTTCACAATTATTACAACGAGCATGTGTTATGTTAATTTTCAAATCATCTAATTCATTTACTTTTAATAAGCTGGACTGATATTCCATATCTAAATTGGTTTCGTATTGTTCTTTTGCGATAAGAGCCATACCATAAGCACCCATTAAGCCAGCAATGTCAGGTCTAACGACGTTTTTTCCTACAATTAATTCAAAAGCACGAAGCACAGCATCGTTATAAAAAGTACCACCTTGTACCACTATATGCCTTCCAAGAGTTTCGACATCTCTTACTTTCATAACCTTTTGAAGGGCATTTTTTATGACTGAATAAGATAGTCCACTGGAAATGTCTCCAACAGAATAACCTTCTTTTTGAGCTTGCTTGATTTTTGAGTTCATAAATACCGTACATCGAGAGCCTAAATCAACTGGTCTTTTAGCATTTATGGCTTCCTTTACAAATTCAGAAATCTCAATATTTAAGCTTTTTGCAAAGGTTTCAATAAAAGATCCGCACCCAGAAGAACAAGCTTCATTTAATAAGATATTATCAATGGAACCATCTTTCATTCGTATGTATTTCATATCTTGTCCGCCAATATCAACAATACTAGTAACATTGGGTTCGAAAGTTTTGGCTGCGGTATAATGAGCAATAGTTTCAATTTCATTTATGTCAACATTTAAAGCCGTCTGAATTAGTTTTTCACCATAACCAGTGACACCACTATATTTTAAAACAGCTTCTTTTGGCAATTCAGCATATAATTGTTTTAACATGTTCATAACACTCTTTAAAGGGTTTCCTTCATTACTACCATAAAGAGAATATAATAAGTTACCTTGGCTATCGATTAAAACTAGTTTTGTAGTTGTAGAACCAGCATCAATACCAAGATAACAATTTCCTTTATAGGTTTCTAAAGAATTTCTTTGGACAGTTGCTGAATTATGTCTACTTTTAAAAAATTCATAATCGTCTTTATCTTTAAATAAAGGGTCCAAAGGATGTGTTGTATTATCTTGAGAGTTTTTTAAGTTTTCAATTTTTTCTTGCAATTCAGTTGTTGTTATTGCATCGGAGTAGATAGAATCTAAAGCAGCCCCTTTGGCTACTAAAAGATGGGCTTCCTCTGGAATAATAATTTCATCTTCTTTTAGGTCAAGTGTTTCTATAAATCTTGTACGCAATTCTGATAAGTAATTCAAAGGACCTCCTAAAAATGCTACATTACCTCGAATTGGTCTACCACAGGCAAGTCCGCTAATCGTTTGATTTACCACTGCTTGAAAAATAGAAGCGGCAATATCTTCTTTAGCAGCCCCTTCATTAATTAAAGGTTGAATATCTGTTTTGGCAAAAACACCACAACGAGAAGCAATTGGGTAAATCGTAGAATATCCTTTAGCTAATTGGTTTAAACCAGCTGTATCTGTATGCAAAAGAGAAGCCATCTGATCTAAAAAAGCTCCCGTTCCACCAGCACAGGTACCATTCATACGTTGTTCAATAGACTGATCAAAATAAATAATTTTAGCATCTTCTCCGCCAAGTTCAATTACAACATCAGTTTTAGGAATATATTTCTCGACAGCACGTTTACAAGAAACCACCTCTTGAATAAAAGTAACACCTAAAAACTTAGCTGCTGACATAGCACCAGAACCGGTAAGAGCTAATGTGAAACAATTTAAGGGATATTTAGTAAGTAAATCTTCAAGAACGTTGCAAACGGTATTTTTAGTATCCGAAAAATGTCTTTTATAATCTTTATATATCGTATTTCTATTTTTATCCATTACAATAATTTTAACAGTTGTTGAACCAACATCTAGTCCAACATGTAAAATATCTTCCATGACAAAACTTCCTTTCTGTGGGTACTTTGGCAAAGCACAAAGTGACCATTGATGTAATCACCTTAATTGTATATGGAAAATAGCCTTTTGTCAAATGGAAAATACTGGTCATACTGGTCATGGTTTGAAGAATAGAAGAAGAAACCATGGAAATTTATCGGAAGTTTTAAATTTTATATTAGTAAATGACCTTTCTAAAAGGAATACAACTGAAATTTTAAAGAAATGTAAAAATAAAGCTTTCTATAATTAGTTCTAAAAGAGACAAACAATTAATAATATAATAGTAGTAAATGTAACTATTTAGACGTCTTGTTTTTTGGCAATAGAAACATTCTAGTTGAAATATATCACTTTTGAATAGTTACTAGTAAATAAGAGAACAAGGAGGAAGCCTATGAAAAATAAGAAAATTGGAGTTATTTTTCTAGTTATATTGATAATGGTATTAATAGGAGGATATCTAGGAATTCAGTATGTTAAAAAGAAAGAAAAAGAAACTATGGTACAGGAATATATTCCACAAGAAGAAATAGCAGAAGAACAAGTAAGACAAACTATTGTTAGTTTATATTTTCCAGAAAAAGAAACAAATGAATTAAATCCAGAAGCTAGATTAATTGATATAAAAGAAATTATTAATAATCCATATGAAAAGTTAATTCATTTACTAATAGAAGGTCCTAAAAATGACAAAAATAGAAAAATTATTCCAGAGGGTACAAAATTAAATAAAACTTATTTAGAAAATGATTGCGTAGTATTAGATTTTTCAGCAGAGTTTTTAAGTTATACCAAAGAAAATAGTCAGGAAAAGACAAATATAATAGAAAGCATTGTAAATACTTTAACAGAGTTACGAGAAATTAACAAGGTAAAAATATTAATTGATGGAAATGAAAATAGTGAGTTTAATGAAGTGTATAGTAGAACTAATTAACAGATTTTATTTTTTCATTATTTTATATAATTTAAAATATTTGAAATAGTGGTGGAAATTGTTTAAAAAGTGTTCTACATCATTAATAGAATTTATGGTATTCTTTTTGTATAAATTAAAATTAAAGTTTTTTTTGTGGGGAGATTTATTTTCTCCTCTATTATTTTGATCTAAATAATCCATTGTATCCTCCTATAAGTTATTGATATTAGATAACTATAATTTTAATTAAAATAAGAATATTAGAATTTAAAAGTTCCTATTTTGCAAAATTAGTGTTTTTATTATATAATATGAAAAAAATTAAAAAATGTTATGAATTTAGCAAAAAAAAATAAAACAGAAAAAAAGATAAAGTATTATTTTATGAATCATAAGGCATGTGTAAAATTCTATAAAGTATTAGGCAAATAGCGAAAGAAAGTGAAAAGGAAAGGTTAAAAAAAAGTGAAAAAATGGTTTACATATGTCCTAAATATGAGAAAAAAATGATAAAAGATAACTCAAAAGTTACATATTACACCATAGATGTAACAAAATCAACAATAAAAACAGTAAAAATAATAGAATAAAATAAAAATAATTTTCAAAGTAAATTAAGAAGGGTGAAAAAAGAAAGAAATAGAAAAAAAAGAGAAGCATAATTTTTGTGCTCAAAAAGCAAGAATTAGATTCTATAAATCATTAGGCAAGGAATAAAAGACGAAGAAAAAAGAAAGGTAGAAAAAGTCGAAAAA
>CAOKEO010000006.1 GCA_948467495.1 uncultured Clostridium sp. | reverse complement strand
CAAGATAAAGGCATTAAAAAAATCAACCTTTTACAGTTGATTTATCAATGTTTTCATCTGGTGCGACGATTTTACTTAATGGAGCGGGTACCGGGAATCGAACCCGGGCTATCAGGTCGGAAGCATGACATTCTACCACTAAATTACACCCGCAACTAAACAATCGAATTTAACCCTTATTATAATTATAGTATATCATATTATATTATTTTTTGACAAGGAAAAAGCCTTTTCTATTCTAAAAATTTATAATTTTAAAAGTGTCAATATAATACGTTTTAGCTTTTAGAAATACATTTTCAATAATCTTTTATATTTTTTGTTTCTTTTACATATTTCGACATACTTTTTATTTTGTTTTTGTTATACTTTTATATATTATACGAAAGAAAGGAGTGGGCTACATGTCAAACAATGTTATCGATTTTAATGCTGCAAAAAATATCAAAAAGTTAAATGTGAAAGAAATTGGTAATATTAACATTACTGTATATGCCGAAGAATCAACTAACTGCCCTATATATTACATATTACCAAATAGGGAAGAATTAATACCTATCGTTGATTTGTTGGATAATACCCTTACTAATAATGGATTTGAATTTTTGGAAACTCTAAAAGTTCAAAAACTTTAAATAATAAATATATTTACTTATAATATACTTGTCTTAAAACACAAAAAAGCTAATTACCACATATTTAAAGTTTTGTTTCGTTTCCCGTGAAAAATGCAAAAGGATTTTTCATGGGAACCATTTATATTGATGGAAATGATGAGCTAGGTATTTTTAACATTTTTTCCTCATTTCTCTTATTCTTATTTCTGAATACTTTAAAGCACTTTTGATTTTTGTATTTTTATGTCTTCACGTCGCTTTTTATAACTTTTCTTTGACGTTGCATTAAAAATTGCATTAATTTTATATGTTATCTAAAGACCCAGCATATATATCTTTTCTTCAATATATTATTATCCTTTATATATGCTTTTTCTTCTGAAAACAATTTGAAATTTTTAACATCCTCTGATTTATAAATTCATTTGATTTAATTCCTTTTCAATTTCTCCTTTTATCATTTCTTCCATAAACAATTCACTCCTTCTTTTGTAAATTTTACTATTTACTTCAAAGGGGTTATAATCTTTCTTAATTATATCTTTAGTCTCCTTTTTTGTAAATACCTTTCCTTCATTTTCTTTTAATTCTTCGGATACTAAATCTTTCATAATCAAAAACACCTCTTTCGTATAAAAATCATTTGACTTTCACACTCAAAAGGGTTATACTGAAATTGTACATACTTTCGAGTGTGTTTGAGTGTAGAGAGATAGCAAGGTTTAGCGGTCAAGCTATCTCTCTTTTATTACTATTTTGTATTATACTACATGAAAAAACAAAAAACAAACCCCATTTTCGACAAAAAAATCCGCAATGTACTGAAAACACTGCGAAAATTTTTTTCAAATTTTTTTACATATTTTTCAACTCTGATAAAATTCTATTTCTCAAATCGTGCCAATTGTTGCCACTGATGTATTTCAAACTCTCTGAATTTAACAGGTCCTTTTCTTTGGCATAATGCTCCATTCATTAATCGTAGGAAATTTAACAAAGTCTTTTGTTATCCTCTTCAATCTTTGTATTGATTCTAAATATTTAATATGTATAATACTATCTTCTTTATATTGCTTCTCATTTTTGTAATAATTATTAACCATTTTATCAAATCTTTCACTTAATCTTTTTGTTTTCTCAGAGTTTATTCCGTTTTTCTCTATGCTGTAATCTAATCTTTTTCTTAATCTTTCAAAATTGTTTATCATTTGCTACTTCTCCCACTTTTTATTCCTAACTAAAATTAACAAAATTTATCTTTTAAATATCCGAATTTGTCAATATCCTTCTCGTTTAAAAATTTTATTAACTTATCATCAAACATATGAAACATTAACGTATTAGCACTAAACAAGCAGTTTTCTTGTGCGTATTTATCCCATCCTTCTTTTGTACTGTTGGGATTTTTCTTTACATATTTTTTAAATGCCTTTAAACTTTTTTTATAATAGTTTATCATATTATCACCAATTTTAGTATGAACTATTAGTTAGAAAATATACAAAAGAAGAAGTCTCATTCGACTTCTTCGGCTAATTTTACTATATCTTTAAATCTTTTCTTTCGTGTTATATACTTTAAGCTTTCTGCGTTTAGCATTAAGTAATTGTGTAATAATCTTTTGTATTCTTCCTCTGTTTTGATGTTTAGTTCTTTTATTATCTGTAGAGATTTTAAGTATGCTTCTTTCACTTATATCAACCCCCTTGTGTATAGTATAACACTTTATGTAAAATAAGTGTGTTGGAATTTGTCGAAAAGAAAAAAGAACTACTGCTAGTTCTGTTTTTGTTTATGATATGTTATCTACTTTTTTATTTATTTGAATAATATTTCATCAGATATTATATTATTTCTAGAAGTTTTTATCCAAAGTTATTCGGTTAGAAATTTTATTTCTTTTCCCCAATCTATTTTCATAATGCTTCCTTTCAACTATAATATACCATTCTTTGTAATATCTGTCAAAATTTAACAGTATCTATTTTATACTTCTTTTAAGATGCATTTTAAACCTTTTTTATTGAGCAATTCATGTTTCCTTGATTTTTCAATATTTTTATGTTATTATATATGATATATATTAATATATAAGAGGTGTTTTAAATGATAATGAAAAAAATGATACTTCTTGACTTAAAAAATAAAAAATCTAGAAGAATGACGATAACATTTCCTACAAACTTAAACTTTAATAATTTTTATACCAAATATGCTATAGGAAAGTTCCAACATCATGATGGCACAGAATCAATCATATGTTTAAAAGAAAAACAAGAAATTATCAATGCAAGCTAAACTAGAACACTTTTAGTTTAGCCTTATTTTTTGTAAGCACCTGATTTTATTTCTTTTATTATTTCTTCAAAATAACTTTTTTCCCTATCTTTATATAACTCTTTTACTAAAATCGCATATTCTAACGCACTAAAATAATCATCATAATCCATACATACTTTTATTCTATTCCTATCTATTTGAAACATTTTATTTCTACATCCTTTTTACATATTCTTACAAATTATAGCATTTTTGTTTTCATATTGCAAGTTTCTTGCAATTTAATCATAATTGTTCATAAATTTGTAATAATATTTTTGAGGTGTTTTGTATGATTGGTAATATAATAAAAAATATGAGATTGTCTGCTAATCTTACACAAAAGGAACTAGCTGAAAAATTAAACTTAGCTTATAATACTATCTCTAGTTATGAAAGAGAAAATAGTCAAGCTGATTTTGATACAATTTTAAGAATTGCAAAAATATGCAATTTCGATTTTAAAATAATTGACAAAAATAATAATTTAATAGATATTAAAGAAATGTCTAAAGATATGGATTTTTAAGGCTGAATTAGGATAAAAACTAATTCAGCCTTATTTTTGACTATTCACATAAGCAACTCCTACCAGTCGCATTCACTCTAATCTTATCCACATTAGCACTCACATTCTGCAAGATGTAACAGTCGTATTTGCCTTGTAATTATACTTAATTCCAGCTAAATTAGAATTAGAGTATTAAGACACTAGCTCTACTTAATTTCTTCGTTATTCCTACTATATTTTATGTCTGTGTTGATACTGTGTTGGTATAACCTCCTAAGTAACTAGAGCTTATCCAAATGTGTCAAAAGTATGTATATAACTATCGACTATAAAATCGCATAAAAAAACAATCAAAATTTTTATAATCTTAATTGTTTCTTTTTTCATTCAAATACAAGCCTTTTAATTTTTTTGATTAAGCGTGTACGCTCCATTTTCAAGCTATGCAAGTCTCTATTTCAAGCCATTTTTCTTTTAAATGGTGGAGATGAGGAGAGTCGAACTCCTGTCCATAATACTTTCCAAATAGAATTCTACAAGTTTAGTTTGTCAATTATCTTCATTTTGTTTTCACTGACAAACAAGTTAAAACAAAATATAGCTTTTTGAAATACCCCCTACTTTTAAAGCAAAAGTAGCTTTGTTTCCCACTAGTTATAACACTTTACTGAAATCTGTGGGCGATTAGAGTAAAATGTAGCTGCAATTAGGCAGCTAATGCTAATTCATTATTATCAGCGTTTATATTTAACTTTCCCGTTTTTTAAAGTGGCCAACGAGAATCCACTACTTGCTATCTATCCTTCTAGTAATATGTCGAGACCATTACATCCCCATGTACTTATTAATTATACTATATTTCTTATCATTTATCAATATTTTCTTCCAAAAATCATATACTATTTTAGGTGATTAATTATGAGTATTATTTCTACAAATGTTCCTTATCATTCTAATATTTTAAGGCAAAATCTAAGCCTATTAATAAGAACTTATCCTTTTGTGAATGTACAAACTAGTGGTAATAGTGTTTTAGGAAAACCTATATATGTCATTAAATTAGGACGTGGTCCAAGAAAAGTATTTTATTCTGGCTCCATACATGCGAATGAATGGATAACTACTCCTGTCCTAATGAAATTTATAGAGGATTACTGTATTTCCTATGTTAGACGTAGTAATCTTTATGGCTATTCTGTGCAAAATCTTTTTAATTCTACTTCTATTTATATTATGCCTATGGTAAATCCAGATGGCGTTGACTTAGTAACTGGAAATCTAGCTGTTAGCTCTTCTAGTTATCAAAAAGCATTACATATTGCTAACCAATTTTCTAGCATTCCTTTTCCTAATGGATGGAAAGCAAATTTGAATGGTGTGGATTTAAAAAACTACCAACCAGTTTGTAGGGGCGATTATTAATCGCCCATTTTGCAGAGAAACTGCTTTAAATTAGTATTTTCAGTAGTCCTCTGGAGTTCTCGGGCGACTACTAGTCGCCCCTACATTTTTCTCTACAATTTTTAACCTGTTCTTCGTATTTGTTCATTAAGTAATTCTTCAATTTTAATAAATTCCTCTAGATTTTCATTAATAGAATTTAGTTTTGAAAAGTTAAAATAGATATATACATTTTTGTCTTTGTCAATTTCAATTTTATTGATTATTCTGTATAAATATATTTTATCTATTTGCTCTAATTTTAAAAAGTTTTCTATTAATTCATCTAATTCTTTTTCTTCTTTTGTTTTGTTTTTACTGCTTATTTTTTCTTCTGTTCCAATTAACTTTTGCTCTAATTCTTCTTTTTGTTTTGTTAAATTTGTCCTATCAAATATAAGTTTTTGCGATACCCTAATGTAATCTTCTTCAAGAATGATGCCTTGTAATTTATCCATATACATCTTATCTAAGTTGTTATTTATATCTGATATTGCCTTATCAATTTGTTCTAGTTTCTTCTTATATCCATCTCGAATATCAAATGTTTTGTTTTGATGTTTTTCATAAACACTATAAAAAATTTCTTTGTCTGCATATATCTGACAGATTTTTTTTACCACATAAATAATATGATTTTCAAACTTTTCATAATTGATACTTAATGGATAACAACCTCTTTTTTTATGCTCACTACAAGTTATATATGGATGTGATTTTGCATTTCTCTTTGAATTCTTTTTAAGTGAAATTTGCAGTTTTCTTTTGCAATGATAACAGTAAAGTAGCCCTCTTAATAAATAATTATATTTTAGTTTTGTGTTTGTTCCTCTTTTTTCAAGAATACACCCCACTTTCTCAAATGTGTCTTTATCAATAATAGCTTCATGTGTATTGTTTACTCGTATTTGATTTTCCTTTTCTACAGTTCTTATTTTATGTACTTTGTATGAAACAACGGATTTCTTATTTTGGACTGTGTTTCCAATATACACTTCGTTTTTTAACATATTGCACAAGGTAACCTCATTCCAGTCATAGTTTGTTTTATTCTCATCTTGTATAATACCAGTTTTTCTATAACCATTAGGTGACAAATATTTGTTGGAATTTAAGTAATTTATTATTTCGCAACTACCATGTCCATTTGCATACATATCAAATATTTTCCCTACGATGTGTTTTACCTGCTCATCTACAATTAGCTTATTTTTTATACTAGGATGCCTTTTATATCCGATATGCTGGAATGCTACATATATACTCTCCATTCTTTTGTTTTTCCTTATACACACTTCTAATTTTCTTTGATATATCTTTAGCATAATAGTCATTCATAATTGCTTTAAAAGGCGTTATATCGTTATTTGTGCTATCAATATAGGTATCTATTCCATCTGTTATCGCAACATACCTTATATTGTTTTGTGGAAAGTAATTTTCTATGTAATGCCCTGTTTTAATATAGTCCCTTCCAAGTCTTGATAAATCTTTTGTTATAACCATATTAATAGTTCTGTTCTCAATATCTTGTAGCATTTTATTGAATCCAGGTCTATCAAATGTAGTTCCAGAAATACCATCATCAACGTATTCTTTAATAAGTATTAGATTATTCTCACTCACATATCTTTGCAAAATATTTCTCTGATTACCGATACTTTCGCTTTCTTGTTTGTCGCCGTCTTCACGAGATATTCTTATATATATACCGTACTTTGAAGTTTTGGCTTCTTAAATCCAGCATTTCACTCCTTTCCAGTTTGGAAAAGAATTGTTATTTGGCTAGGCGAACGAGTTTAAATCTATGAGGCGTGCTATTGCACGTTGATTAGATTTAATATGAAGTTCAACAACGCCAAATACAATTATCTTTCAAACTATCAGTAATCATCTACAAATAATATTTTAACGTGCTCTATATTAATTTGCAAATATTATTTCATTTTCGTAAAGGTTACCTTTTATCCGTTTTTAATTTTTCAATATAATCTTTAAAAATTAGCCCTACTGTTTCTTTCACATCTTGTTTTTCTTCTGTAAAAATACAATATGTATTAAATTCTAATTTATCTACTTTTATAGTTTGTTTATCTTTCTTCACATTGGCATCAACTCCTATGCTTTTGATTAAAATGCTCTAATACAGAATATTAGAGCAAATGACTTGGTATGACACTTGTAGTAAGTATATTGTTGAATATTCATATCTAAAAAAGCATAAAAAAGAACACCCAATAATGTTTTCACACTATTAGATGTTTCTATTTATACAAAATTTATTAACATTTTTTATTGCTAGAATATCTTGTGGCACAGGTTTTGCCATACTTTTGGTTGACTTTTTATACAACAACTTTTGAATATAACAATGCATATGTAATACCAAAGTCATATTACATTTACAGCTGGGAGATAATCTTTCTTGTAAAAATCAAAAAATAGTATGAATTTCTCATACCATTTTCTATCTAAAATACCTATTAAATTTTCCATTTTTATAATATAACTCATCTCCATTTTTAGCCCAAAATGGTATTAGTTCTTTAGGAACTTCGATTGTACTTTTACCATTATTATCATAACTTAATAAACAATAATTATCCTTACTTAATTCAATTTTATATCTAGTATCTGAATCAATTTCTAGTATATTACTTTCCTTTACAAAGTTATCTTGAATGTTCTTATATTTTTTAACATCTATTAGACTATCATAAAATTGCTTAGTTAATTCTTCTTCGTAAATATAACTTCCGTCTTTAAATCTCAGTACACTATCATTACCTAATTTATTTAAAATCTCCTTTGAAATGTCCATTTCCTTTGATACATTATTGTTTTCTACATTTTGCAAATAGACTCCATCTACATCTATCTCTACTACTTGGTATAAACAGTTTTCTTGTTTTAAAGTCCCATTATCCTTTCTATTATCCTTTCTATTATACTCCTCGTTAAGTAATTTGTTGTTTTGCTTTTCTAAATAATTAGATAATTCCTTTATAAAACTTTGTACAATATTATTTTCTTTCACATTATTAACTAAATTATTAAATAAATCTAAATTCAATAATCTTCACACTCCTAGTTTGTTATCTATTTTTTGGGGATTTATTGCCAAAGAAGTTTAGCAAAAAGATTAAAACTAGATTTATTATATATCATTTAAATCTAGTTTTCAATATTAATGGTTAATTTTCTTCACTTTCTCCTGTTTCGTAATTAATTGTAATTCCAGGTTGTACATTATATACATATACATTAAAACATATTCCTTTTCCTCTATCTTCTACAGAATATGCTTCTATTTCTACACCACTTGCTAATTTATTATTTCCCTTAAAAATTGGTGTTACTCTATACAAAACATGATTATTTTTATGTTTTTCTATGTAATCTGCCACTTTGTTTTCAAATGGTAGCATACCCTTAACATTAAAGTATCTCGTTCCTGTAATTAAATTCAGTTCATTTGCATCTTCATCCGATAGTTGATGACCTATTAAATGGCATCTATTATATAAATATTCTCCATTATATTTCCTTTGTACCCAACCAGTTGGTTTTATGCTACTGATATCTCCTCTTTGATCTCCATCAGGAGGCATTATTTCTTTGCAAATATTAGCATAAGCAACTCCGCATCTTCCTTTGTCATCTAATTTACTATATTCTTCAAAACTTTCTGTAGTATAATCTTCTTCAGTAAAATATGGCTTACCATTATTTATTTTTACATATATTTGACCAGAGTATATTGGTATTTCATTTATACTACTATAATTTGCAACTATAATTTCATTTAATATATCTACATTATTGGAAATATAAATTAGTCCTATAAATAAAATTATAGTAATTGCCATTATTAAAATTTGTTTTAAATTCATTTTCTTTTTACTAATATCTTTTGTCATTTTTATTTCCTACCTTTCATAGCTATCTTATCATATTATCAAAAAGCTAACAAGGATTTCAAAATTTTATTTAAGATTTGCATATAAACTCTTTAAAAATTCTTCTGAATATTCTCTCTGAAATCTTCTTTGAATGATTTGCTTGTTTTTGTTTCTAATTACTTCAACAATTATAAAATTTCTTTTGCTTAAATCTGAAATCTAATTTGAAATTGTTTTAGGGTTTACACCTAATTTTTCTGCTAAATATTTATTCGTTGCAAAACAATATCCTTCTTTACAAGCTAGAGATGTTATAATTGCATATAATAATTTTTCATTTGCTTTTAACTCTTTATTGTATAAAATTGTTGCTGGAATTATAGAATAATAGCCAATATTATCTTGATTTTCTTTCATATACCACTCCAATTCTAGCAGTAAAAATTCAATTAAAAAAAACAGAATATTTCTTTCTTTTTAAAATATCCTGTAATATAGATGATTACTGCGTTTTACTTATTTTATTTTGTGGTTGGTATATTTTTAATACCACAGGTGTGGATTTAAACTTACAATTTCCTGCACGGATGGGAAAATGCCAAAGAAATAAAATATGCACAAGGTTTCACTCGTCCCAGCCCTCGAGACTTTGTAGGCTATGGACCTTTAACAGAGCCAGAATCATTAGCCATCTATAACTTTACCCTATCACACGATTTTAGACTAGTAATCGCTTATCATACACAAGGGCAAGAAATCTACTGGCAATTTCAAGATTTTAATCCACCAAATAGTCTTGCCATTGGAGAACAATTTGCCGATTCAAGTGGTTACACTTTATCTGAAACTCCTTACAATTCTAGTTTCGCTGGTTACAAAGATTGGTTTATTCAGAACTATAATAGACCTGGCTATACCATTGAAGCAGGAATTGGAGAAAATCCTTTACCAATTTCTCAATTTAATGAAATTTATCAAGATAATTTAGGCATATTAGTTTTAGGAGCAGTGTTATGATTACTGCTCCTGATATTTTCTCCAATCTTATTTTTGTCAACTAATAAACATTTATTACTTTTCTTAAAGTTCTAAATTTCTTTATTTTTAAGTTCCTAGAATTTTACCTAAATCCTCCTCCAGAACTAGAACCACTGGCACTACTACCACCACCAGAATAACTTGAGCCACCTCCTCCAGAACTATAACTTTCTCTTCTTTCAGCTCTTTCTTTTGCTTTTTGTGCTGCTTGCATTCCTATTTCTACCATCTGTCTTGTATATATTGTAGTGCACTCTATATCAATTCTTGATTGCTCCTTAAATTCAGGATATATTTTACTAAATTGCTCTTCCACTTTCTCTGCTATTCCAAATAATTGTGCAAATATCAGATATTCTTCCCATAAATGCACTTCGATTGCTTGTCTTTGTTGTATTATACTATATTCCAATAAAAATTTTTTTAAACCTAATAATTTAATAGCTTCTTCCTTTATACTTGGATTTACATGCTTTGTAACAATTGTTCGAGTTCCTTTTATAAACCCCTTGTTTTTTTCTGTAGTTTCAGTAGTTGTAATAATTCCTTCTTCTTGTAATTGATTTGTTCCATATTCTATTACTTTATAATCCCAATTTTCAAAATAATTATAATGATTTTTACACCATTTTTCAAATTCCTTTGCTTCTAATATTCCATTATCTCCACTTGCTTCTTTTAGTACCTTTATTAATTCATCTTCTATTTTATTCTTCCCCTCAGATATTTGATTTAAATCAATTGAATAATTATTATCTTTAAAACTGAACAATCCCTTTTTAGTTTTTGTGATATACGCTTTTCCTTCTTTGATCCAATTCAATAATATGGCACCCAACAATACATTTCTTTTTTCTTTTATTCCATATTTACTAATTATCCAATAGGCTCTATATAAATCTTTGTTACATGGTATCTCTCTATAATAATCGATATCTTTCTCATTCGGCAGATTTTCTCCATCTGGTCCAAAATCTAATTTTTCAATTGTTTTGAACTTATGGTTTTCCTTCTTATATACCAAAATTGCTACTAATATTATCCATACAATTGGATTCATTAATAACAATAATGGTAAAAATATAATACCTCCTAAAACACTTAGTATCACACTTAAAGACGTAATCTCTTTAACTTCTTCATTCTTTGTTTTTTCATTTTCAGGAATATCGCTTATTGCTTCATCATATATAGCATTAAATGTTTTTGGCACTTTATTAGTAGTATGAAACATTTCATTCTCTATCTTTATTAATGCAGTCATATAACTAGATGAATTTAAAATACCATTTGAATTCATAACTATATTACCATTTTGAAAATTAATATTTCCGTCTTTATACCCAAATGCCCAAATTTGTGAATTTTTTTCTGTAAATTGTTTATCTGAATGAATTGTAATTACAACTGATTTTGTGATTGCTCCATTTCTTTTGGCATTAAACTGAAATATACACCTTGGCTGTCACTATATTGATTAACAAAATTTGTAATATTATACTTTAAAGTATATACTGTATTTCCATACTTACTAATCCCCCAACATAAATAAACTACACCCGACGCAAGCGTCGGGGAATGTACCCCACAGAGATTCAATTCCATCACTTTTATTAATTACTCCACATTTATGTATTTTGCTATCAAAACTTTTATTACTATCCCAATTTGATAAATTTGTATAGGTAACTCCCGAATCATCCCTTACAGAAAAGTTCGTAATTTTACAATTTCCCAAATTAGCATATGGCTTATATCCCTCTGTACCTTGCGTTAAAGTAGCTTCCCAAACTTCCGTTATTTCAGCCACTCCTTCTGGATTTATATATACATCCATATTTATTTTATGAATTGTATTTGCAGCATTTGTCTTCTCACAAAATATAAATAAAATCGCAATTGCAAATAAGATTATGCCCATTAATAATTTACTATAAATTTTTTTCATATCTTTCCCCTTTTCGTGTCTTTTGGTGGCATTGTACATTTTCAAATATTAGCATTTGTGTCATTCACTTGATACGTTTTCAAATATTCTCATGATAACATATATTATCCTTTATATTCACCACCATTAATATGCATCACTTGACCTGTCACATAAGACGAATCATCACTTGCCAAATATATGAATAATGGTGCTATCTCATAAGGGTGACCAGCTCTTCCCATTGGTGCATCTGAACCTAGTGTTGGTATTTTTTTCGCTTCCCAACAAGCTGGTTGTAACGGAGTCCAAAATACACCTGGTGATACAGCATTTACTCTTATATTTTTATCTGCTAGATTGGTGGCAAGTGATCTTGTAAATCCTACTATGGCACCTTTACTTGTTACATAGTCTATTAATTCTGGTTCTCCTTTAAATGTAGTTATCGATGTAACATTAATAATACTTGCACCTGGACACATGTTTTTTAATGTTCTTTTTGTTAGATAAAACATAGAATAGATATTGGTTCTCATTGTTACATCAAATTGTTCATCTGTTATATCTAACAAACTCTTTTGTTGATATTGAACTCCTGCATTATTGACTAAAATATCAATTTTTCCAAATAGCTTCATCGTTTCTTCTACAATTTTATTGCAAAAACTAGTATCTTTTATATCACCTGCCAATAATACACATCTTCCGCCCATTCTTTCAATAAAATCTTTGGTTTCTTCTGCATCTTTGTGTTCATCATAATAGGCTATTACGACACTAGCTCCTTCTTTTGCAAATCCTACGGCAACAGCCCTTCCAATTCCAGAATCTCCTCCTGTTATAATAGCAACTTTATGGTTTAGTTTTCCAGATGCTCTATAATAGGGATTGTTAAATATCGGTCTAGGTGTCATCAGGTATTCCATTCCTGGCTGCTGGTCTTGATGTTGCGGTGGGAATTCGATTTTATAGTCTTTGCATATTTTCCCATATCCTTGCTGGTCTATGTATTTTAAACCATAATCATCCTTTCCATCATGATTTGAAATATAATACTTATCATTCACTTTTCTTCACCTCTATTATTTATATTCTAAATAATAGTTTCCGTGAATTCCTTATATTTTTTAATTTATACTATTTTCAGGGCAATGTAAATAGTTCTAAAAAATTGCCAAGAAGATTTGTCCCCTTTGGCAATCTTAATACCTATTTTATAATCGTTCTTTTTTCATCAGCACCCACACCAATATATCTCACTGACACACCAGTATAATCCTCAATAAAGCGAATATAATCTTGTGCCTCTTTAGGAAGCTCTTCAAAAGTTGTTGCTTTGTCTGTACTCCAACCTCCTTTTAACTCTTGGTAAACAGGTTCACAATTTTCTTTATCAATTGGAACATGTTGAATGGTCTCTCCTTTATATTGATACCCAACACACACATTAATTTTATCTAACTTACCAATCGTATCTAAATGATTGACACATAGCGAGGTTAATCCACTTGTATTTTTGGTATGTTTTACCATAACTAAATCCAACCACCCCGTTCTTCTTGGTCTTCCTGTTGTTGTTCCATATTCATGACCCCAGTCACGAATCTTATCTCCAATTTCATTATCTTGTTCTGTCACAAATGGACCATTTCCTACTCTTGAGGTATAAGCTTTCATCACTCCTACCACTTCCTTTACCAAAGTAGGACCTATGCCTGCACCAGAAGCTGTACCACTTGCATTTGGATTAGAAGAAGTTGTCATTGGATAATCTCCATGGTCATTATCTAGCCAGAAAGATTGTGCTCCTTCAACAATAACCAACTCATCTTTTTCAATAGCTTTATCTAAAATAGGATGAATATCTACAATAAAATCTTGTAAAGTATCTTTGTATTGCATACAATACTCATATTCTTCTTGTACCGTAATGATAGGAAACTTTTCTTCCCCATAGACTCCCTTTTCAATTAACTTGTTAGCTTCTGCCACTAAAACATTGTACACTTTAAGATTTTCAGAAATTTTGTTTTTCAACTCTGTTTCTTCCAAGAATAAATCATACATTCTTAGATTAGTACGTCTTGCTTTTTCTTCATAAGTCGTACCAACGCCTCTTCCTGTCGTATCTAATTTTTCTGTCTTCAACATTTCGTACAATCTGTCTAATTGTTTATGATGTGGAAAAGTAATATGCGTTCTTTCGCTTACTACAAAATTATCTTTTTCTACTTTTACCCCCGCTTCTCTCATTTGTTGAATTTCTTCTGTTAAAATTTGAAGGTCTGCTACTACCCCTGGTCCAATAATAGAAAGAACCTCTGGTCGAATAATAGCTGATGGTAATAAATGCATGGCATATTTTTTACCATTCGCAACTACGGTATGTCCTGCATTACTTCCTCCTGTTGCTCTTATTACAATCGCTGCATCTTTTGCTTCATAATGAACTGCTCTTCCTTTTCCTTCATCTCCATATTGAAGACCAATAATCATTTTTACTGCCATATCTCGTTCTCCTTTTTTTACTATATTTTTTCCAGTTTGATTATATCATTGCATTTATGCCAAGTCAATTCTTGTAAAACAATTTCAGTCTCAATTTAAAAAAAGAAAACACGCTACAACTTTCGTTATATTGTGCTTTTCTTTTTTACTTTAAAATAGGATATCCTTTGGTCGTAATCTTACTGAAATCCCAAATCGTCTCATCAAATCCTAAATTCCTATAAAATTCTGCATTTAAGTTTTGTCTTGCAACCGTTTGCAAATGTCCAACTGTATTGGCTGTAGCACCACTAATACCTGTTGCCTCTGTCAATTCGTAGCAATTTGTAAGCATTTGATTCATCAAAGTTTCGTCTCCATACATAAATTTATGAGGAACCATATCTGCTGTATAACCTGTCATATTACCTAAAGTAATAGAATTGCTAATACGACTTGTATTACTATTTGGTAATCCAACCATTTCCGCATTTTGCTTTCTACCTTGCTTTTCAGAATCAGCTGTTCTTTCCATATTTACTTTGGATACGACATTGGTTACTGTAACATTGGTTTCTGTTGAACCAATTACACCAGCATTGGCTACTGCTGTAATGGCTATACTTCCGTCAACATATACATTGCTTACATGTCCGCCATATTTTCTACCAACTAGCCCAGCTATATAAACACCGCTTCCACTTACATTCGCATTTTTAACACTAATTTTATCAAAAGTAGAATTTGCATTGTCTACTGCTACCACTACGGCAACATTATTTCTACCTTGCACCGTGATATTTTCAAATTTTAGGTTCGTAAAGGTTGCACCTGAACTTTTACCAGCAAATGCTGCTACAAAGTCTGTGGTTGGTGCTGTGTTGGTAAAGTTCGTTATTTTTAAGTTTTGAACTGTTCCATTAAATTGTGCAAATAAGCTAGCATTATTTAAGTTAGAAATCGTATAGCCCTTTCCATCTATTTTTCCTGTAAATGTTTCTGGTATAACGGCGTTTCCACCTGTATATCCAGTAAAGTCGATATTGCCTGTTAATTCAAATATTCCACCTGTTTCAGCATTTATTTTCTCTACAAATTCATCTTTGTTTGCAATCTTTGTCACTAAACGGTCTACTGTACAATCTCTCGTAATTACATTACTAATGGCTCCCCCTATTAAGCTTAAATCATTTTTGTTACCAAAGTACATTTTTAGACCTGTTGCCTCGATTTTTTCTGCTGTACTCGATTCTATTTTATTGGCTAGAGCTCCTGAAGTAGTATTACTTCTTGGAATATCTGTATCTTCTAAGGTCAAGTTTCCAACATAACCATATCTAATTTTGTTAAAGATTGGTATTTTATTGCCAATTATTTTATGTCCGTTACCATTTAATCTACCCATAAATGTTTGTGTTACATTTGTTGTCATTTCTGAGAAATCAATGTCATTAGCTAGTACGTAGTAACCATAAGGCTCTTGATTCATTTTCTCTACTAATTCTTGTGCTGTTCTAATATAGGTCATTTTAACATTTTTTCCAAGTGGGTCAGCTACAAAATCATTGGTAACACTCTTTAAGTAATGATAATAGATCTTTCTAAGATTGGTTCTTTGTGAAATATTTCTATCTCCTTTGTTAGCGTCATTTATTAATGCTTCCGTATACCTTTCTATCATGTAATCTACATCAATAAACTTATTATTTCTAATACTTTGTTCTACTGTTTCATATCGACTCATCTTGTATTGTTTCCAATCCATTTCTGTACCAGTTACCATTTTTGTAATTTTCTTAATAGCATCTAAGTCATTGGCAGATGCTTTGCTACCATAAGTAACATATCCCTCTACTCCAGCATAACCTAGCATCTCAAAGAAATTACGTTTGGTAGAGAATGCATCGGCATAACCACCATCTAAATGTCCAATAAACCAACGGTTTACCCATACAGATTCAAACCCATAATCATTACTTCCAAGACCATTGATAACATTTAATCCTCTTACACTTGCTCCCCAAGCATTATTTGGTCTTAGCACAATTCTATTATCATATAAAGCTTCTAAGGATGTTAATTTCATAGCTGTTGCCTGTTGTGCTGTAATGCCTCCCCAAGAAGACCAACCAGCAGATATATTCATTCTTGTTGCAATTTTTGCTTGTTGTTCTGGTGTTAATTTAATAAATGCTTTTCCTTCAATATAGTCTAGTAAATCTAGGGCATTTTGTTGTCCTTTATAATAATTTTCTAATTTTTCTTTTGTATTAATTCTCTCAGGTGTTAAATTCTGAGTGGCATTACCTTCTTTATTCAAATAGAAAGATGTATTAAAGTAATATGGTCCAACATCTTGAATAAGATTGTTTTCACTCCAATTAGCATACTGTTGAACATTACCTTCTGTAAGTGTTTCAAGTTGCACTCTAGCACCACGTTGATATAACATTATTTTATCATATAAAGCGTGTTCAAATTCGTGTGTCCAAGTATCAAAATTAGTAAGTCCTGGTCTTGCTTGGAACCATAAGAATCCAGCTGTATTACCAACACCTGCTGAACTACCTGCTGGTTGCCATAGTCCAAAAACTTCACTAAAGTTCTTAAAGAATGGATATTGTAGCCCAACTTTTCCTTGTGTATAAACTGCTGTTGTTCCTATTGGAACATTTGTGCCTGGAAAGTAACTAGTTTTATAACCTGTAATTATTTTTGTACAATCATAAACCATAATACAATATCGATTCCATTTGCCATAATCAAATGAGTCTGCTAATGTACTAAAATGTCTTTTTACAAGGCTAACATGACTATTAACTGTATTTCTAACTGCTGTTCTTCCAGCATCCGTATTCACATCTTTATGATATAACTGAGAAGGTCCAAATTGTAAATGAGCAGGTCCAGAAATCATATAAGCACAATCATTTGGCAGTGTAATAACCGGAAGCACCATTCTTGCATTTTTCTTAAGTTGATACCATCCACGATATAATATTTCTGGTTTATTGTCTACTGCCACTTCGGCAAGTATATTTCTGCTACCGAAATACTCTGTAAACCAGTCATCTACATTTTCATATCCACCAATATTGGCTATTATATAATCTAGGAAATAGCCAACACTTGAACTTCCTGTATATTTCTTTAGACAAGAATTGTAGAATGCATCTGTATTGCCTGGCACTAAATTTCCTACAAAAGTTTCTTTTATAACATTATAATAGTTCATTGAGTCAGAATACATTTTACCTTCAAATAGCATTAAATCTGCTACTTTCGTTCCTCTTATTTCAAAGCCATACCATCTATCATAATAGGTATAACCATATACAATTTCTTTTAATTTTCCACTATCAATCAAATCTTGTTGTATTTTACTATTTAACACTTTGTTTTCCATAGTAAGTATACTATTTTCGTCATTTTGTACTAATTGCATGGCAATTTCTTTTGCTTTTGCTTTTATAATTTCATTGTAATGGTCTTTGTATAATCTACTATCTGCTGCTGTTGTTAGTGGGTCTAAATCGGTTGTATAGTCAAGACCTTTCATGTATTCTTCTATGGTAGTTATCATGCTTCCATCTTCTTTGATGGCATAATTGTCATAAGCATAATTTAAGTTTAGTTCTGGTATTTTATAAATTGCTATATTTTGTTGGAATTTTTCAAAGTTCACGTTATATTCTTTTACGCTATAATCTTCAAAGACTACTTTAATCGTTGTGATTTTTTGATAATCTTTTGAAGTAATATAAGTTATCAATTTTCCATTGGCATAAGGTAAAATATGTTTAATTACTTTTGTATTTAATACATCAGTCGTAGGAATGGTTGATGCGTCCATTACTAAGTATTTTGCATCATAATATGGCATTAATTTATGCAAGTTATGATAAGTTGTTAATTTATTGGTATCAAATCCTGCTATCTTTTTAATTCTGCTATATTCTGGAATGTATAACTTATTCATTGTTGGTTCTTCTACTACAATATCATCTTCTTTATGGATATCTTTTTTCAATGCTGGTAAGTTCTCGTAAGAAGCATCCGTGCAATCCCATTTCTCTTCGTCAAATTTTGCTTCTTCTACAAAGAATTCTTGATTCATATTGTCTTTTGCTATTTTCTTAACTTTATTTCCAGATGCATTGGAAATTAGTTCAGATTCTTCTAATTCATAGTTGTTGGTTGAAGCAGAATTCATAGCTGTACCACATATTTTGTTTACTCCTGTTCCTGTACATAAACTGATATTATTGGTTAGTGTCACCTTGTTATTTCTAACAAGTCCTAAAATTCCTCCATTGTTTTTCGCTCTTGTATTGTTTACAAATTCTATTTTAGCAATACAATTCGTAATAGTAGCATCTGCTGTTCCCCAGCCATCTCCAGCAATTCCTCCTACACCATCTCTAGTTGAGGTAATGGATTCTATGATACCTTCTACATAACAGTCTTTAATGGTACTTCCATCAAATTTTCCTGCAATTGCTGCTACCCTAATATGGTCTAATTTGATATGAAGTTTCGTTACGCTACTTTCTTCTACAGTACAACCAGATTGCATATCACCAACCATTCCACCAGATTCATTGGTTCCTGTTGTCATATCTAATCCCTTGATATGAACATTGCTAATGGTTGTGTTTTGTGCCACATTTGAAATTGATCCTTTGCTATTTGCCCCTAATAAATTCACATTTTCTAAAGTAAGATTTTTAATCGTTGCTCCTTCTAGGGTTTCAAATAATGGTTTGTTAATATTGTAAATTTTATAGCCATTTCCATTTAAAGTTCCTCTAAAAGTATTTGGTATAATGCTATTTCTTGATACATTCAAATAAGAAGCATCATAGTTTTGTGTTAAAGTAAAGGTTCCTGTTGGGTCTTTTTCTATTTCGGAAATCAGATATTCAATGCTCTTATTATGAGCTACCCCATCTTCCATTTTGCTATAGGTTACTTTTAGTTTATTTTGTTTGGTTCCATCTTGATATTGAATTACATTATCATAAGCTAAGATAAAGTTTAAGTCTCCTTCTTCTGTAATTTCATAATCTTCAATTTGTGTATAGAATATTGGCATTCCTTTGGTTCTTACCTTTACGATATAGTCGTCTAAGTGGTCTTTTAATTGTGCTTCGGTTATACTTGTTACTTCAGATGCTTTTCCTTCTTGGTATAAACTAATTTCTAAAATATCTTTTACTTCAAATAGACGTTCCCCACTTACGTTGATTCCTTCTGCTAATAATTTTTGTGCCACATATTCGTTATCCCCAGTTGTAATTTGGTTGGTATCTAGGTCATAATCTACTAATATTTCTATTTCGTATTCTTCACAAACTCCTTTTGGGAAGCTAATTTCTGTCATATCACGAGAAAATGGTTCTTGTTTTACAATTTCTCCATTTTCATTTGTAATTTTAATGGTTCCTCCTGTTATGGTATCTTCCACATCATTTACCACAAAATTTACTTTAATAGCTTGATTTTGTTCATCTTCTACATAACCAAATCCTGTAATGGTTGGTCTTAGTTTTTAAATTCCTACTCTTGTTTGATTATTTTCAGTAATTTCGATTTCTTTTGTATTATCTAATATTACTTTTTCTATGGTAATGGTTTTTGGTCCAAAGCTTGAAACTACTGGTACCTTCGTTTTATAGATTGTTCCTTGTTTTTCTAGTGAATAGGTTTTACCATTAATCACTGCTTGAACAGGATAAAAGGCTGTTTTGTTTGTACTGTCAAAAGCTATGGTTACCTCTTCTCCTCTTTCAAAGTATTTCGTCTGTTTTTCTCCTTTATAGGTTTTAATATCATTAATCTTTAGTTCATAATCTGCAATTAATTGGATTGGTCTTCTTCTAAATTCTTCGTCTTCTACATAATTTTGATTGGTTTCTTCTGGTAATTGATTCGTATCTCTATCATAGGTCATCTTAGCAACTAAAGTATATTCTGTATCTATTTCTACATTCTCAATGGCAAACGTAACATGCTCAGCATCAAATTCTTTGGTTGCAATAATTTGATTGTCACTATTTCTAATTAAATCTGCTTTTCCTTTTATAAAAGCTTGATCTGGGTCTACGATATTAGCTGTTAGGATAACCTTATGATTCTGAATATCATCTACTTGCTTAAATGTTTCACTCGTTGGTTTGTCTTTTAGAACATCTACTTGGACACAATTGCTTACATTTGCTGTTACATTTCCTTCAAAAAAGAATTCTGTTGTATCTAAGTTTAATATTCCTGCTGTTTCTCCTGCACTAAATGTAACAGAATAAGTCACATTTTCGTCATTATCAATATGTTTGGTTGCTATACATTTTAAGTTATTTACCATGATATGAGTAATTTCTAAGTCTTTTTTGTTGGTTTCCATTTCATAGGTTAATGTTATATTTTCATTTTTTTCTGGATATTTCTTAGAAACATTCACTTTTTTTATATTAACTACTGGTGTTGCTTCTATTTTTTCTTCTAATAACAGTTCTTCTGTATGAGCATATTGATTATCATTTTCTAATAACTCATAATTAGCAAATACTTTTATTCTATAACTACTTGCCATAGTTGCTTTACTCGTATCTAACTGGCTATTGATATAATAAGTATTTCTAATTTCTTCTTCCGTTGAATCATCTGTTAAGTTATCCTCTACTAACTGATCTGTTAGATTTTTTGTTGCTATTTCATTGTCGTAATCATCATATAATTTTACAGTAAAATCTGTAATTGTATGATCCCTATCTTTTATATATAATTGTATATCCATTTGCTTTGTTTCTGGACTTTGGTTGGCTCTAAATCGGCTAACCATTGGTGCATTTTTTATAACCTTTACTGGTATCTCTTGATTTACCTCAAACATTTTTCCATTGGTTAAAATAACTTTCTCTAGTTTTATCTTATGGTTCCCTGTACTAGATAAACCATCTACTAATGCTTTATAAGTATCATTTTCTTTGGTAAGTTGATAGGTTTTTCCATTTATGATAGCTTCTTTTGGCGTACAAGTCGTAGCATTTGTACTACTAAATTTTAAGGCAATCACTTCTCCTATTTTAAATTCTTCTGTTTTTTCTGCTGTTTCTCCTTGATAACGATAGGTTTCAAAATTTGAAACTTTGAAATCATAATTAACAATAAAACTTAAATCCTCTTGATGTGTAACACTTCCTTGATTATCGCCTTCTACTTCTAAAGTATCAGTATCTAAGTTATATTGCATACTTAGTAAAATTTGATATTCTTTTCCTTCTTCTACTTTTACATTGATTTTGTTATTTCCAGCTATTATTTCTCTTGTTTGAATAGCATCTACTTCTTCTGCTTGGTTTTCACTTTCATCTCGTTTTTCAACAATATTATAATTTCCAGAAAGGAAAGCGTGGTCTGGGTCTACCATATCAAAAGATACATTTAATTCTGTTTTTTCAATATCTTCTTCTACTATCCAATTTTGGATTTGAGGTTGTTGTTTTAAGATATCAACTTTAATCGCCTCTTTTATTTTTATCTCTTTGCCATTGTCCAATTTTGCCTTTTCTAGTTTGTATTCTGTTACACCACTCGTATTTCCTACTTTTATTTTGATTTCATATAAGTTGTTATTGGCTTCATTTCTTTTTATTTCATATTCTTTTCCATTTATCGTAATCGCTTGAATCGTTGCATCATAATTTACGTCAGCATCAAAACTTATTATAATTTCTTCGCTTTTAGCTGGATAATAGTTGCTAACTAGTAAGTCTCTTATGGTTACTTCATAGTTTAATTTATTTTCAATCTTTTGGATTAAAATGCTAAGGTCAGTCACTGTAATTTTTCCGTCACTATTCATATCTGCATTTTCTAATAAGGTCTTTACTTCTTCGATTGGTCTGTCTTCTCCCAATGGTTTTAAATGTATTAAATGAGATGTCAACAAATTAACATCTGCATAATTGATGGCTCCATCACCATTTAGCTCACCTTTTTTTGAAAAAGTGGTAACTGCTCCATAAACTGTTCCTATGAATTGCATCGATAATACAACTGCTAGTGTTGCCACAACAGACATTTTTGTCTTTTCACTTGTCATCCACTTCTTTCCAAAATATACAACTCTTATTCCTAATAATACTTCTACTATTAACAATAAAAATAAAATTGTAAAATTTCTACCTGTTCTTGGCAATTTACCTTTATATAATTGATTTTGTTCGTCTAGTTTTATTTCACTACTTGGCTTACTTGGTTTTTCTATCGTTGGTTTGCTAGGTAATATATCCCCTGGTTTTGAATCAGATGGCTTATCCTGTGGTGTATCAATCGGTTTGTCATCTGGCTTATTACCTGGCTTGTCAGTTGGTGTATCACCTGGCTTATTATCTGGTTTGCCTATTGGTTTATCATCTGGTTTTTGTTGTTCTTCTAGGATATCTATATTTAATTTTGCTTTTTCTCCATTTACCACATAAATGTCTTTTTTCCCCTCTGATGTCACCATATATTCCATTTTCACTTCTGTTTTAGTAGCTTTTGCTTCTTCTTTTACTTTAAGTGACACTTGTAATACATCTTCTTCTAGGGCGGTTCCTGCTTTTTTATATAAAACAAATTCACTGGTATTGGGATTGTATTGCAATCCTTGCCAGCCATTCATAACTTTAAAATCAGCTTCTTTTACCTCTTCAAAAATAGCCCTATCATATACAAAATTTCCTTGATAGGCATTAATCCCATACTTTATTTCTTGAAAGGTATCTAATTTTAATGTAAATACAATAGTATCACCTTTATTTAGCTTTTGAGATGTGCTACTCAAGCTAGCTTCTACTTTCGTACTTGCATTTGAAATTGTACTTGTTAAAACTAACACCATAATTGTTACAATCATGCTAATTAATTTTTTCATGTTTAATCTCTCCTATGTCTTATTTCTAATAATTATTTACACTATTGTAACAATTTTTAATTTTTCTTTCAATAATAGGGACTGTTTTTTTTTCTATTTTATTTCTTAAAACTACTTAATTGCTTAAGGTTTTATGGGTAATTTTACAATTTGTTATCTTTTTTGAAATTATTTTGCAATATTTTTTCGTTTCTTTTCTTCTATCCCTTATTTCCGTAATGAGACAAGTGGGACAGGTCTCATTTGTCTCAAAATTCTAATCGAAAAACACCAAAAAAATTTTGCAGAAAATAACAAAAAAATAGTAAAAAAATGAGACAGTTAAGACCTGTCCCACTTGTCTCATTTCGTTATCCATTTAACTAAATCTAAATTAGCAGACTCCAATAACATTTCATGTTTTGGCATAACTCTAAACGTATAGCCATAATCTCCTCCTGTTGTTAATTCAATTTTTGCTGTAAAATAGTATTTCTTATTTTCTTCATCTTGGTCTTGTAATTTCATTGGTATAATACTAACATTTTCTACTACACCATTTTCCAAAATTTTTCCATAATATACTTCGACTACAATATTTTCAATATTGATATTAGGTAGTTCTACTTCACACGCAACTTCAATATTGTTTCCGGCATCAATTGTTATATTGTCTAGATTATCAACTTGTGTTATTTTGATATCTTTCCAGTTCATATATAAGTCTTTTTTCCAAGAGTTGTAACCAGCTACATTGTCAACATCAGAATAATACTTTTTCGTTAAATTACAAAGTGGTATATATAGGTTATTGGTATAATCCACTAACATTCTGGCTGTACTGTATTTTCCTCCTGTTGTGACAATAGAATTTTTCATAATTTCTAACCATTTTGAAGACAATCCTTCTTTGTCTTTTTCATAATAAGTAGGTATAATCTTATCTTCTAAAGTTCGATACATACTTTGGCTATCTGCTATATCTTGTGCCTCATAAGATTCATATTCGCTATTTGTTCCAATTGTCCATCCATTGGTTTGGGTATAACCTTCTGCCCACCAACCATCTAGAACACTGAAATTGATAACACCATTAACCGATGCTTTCTGTCCACTCGTTCCAGATGCTTCCATTGGTCTTCTTGGATTGTTTAGCCAAACATCGACGCCACTGATTAAATATCTTGACATAGCAATATTATAATTCTCTAAGATGAAGATTTTTCCTTTAAATTGAGGCATCATAGATATTTCGTGAATGTATTTGATTAAGTCTTGTCCCTCTTTATCGGCTGGATGAGCTTTTCCGGCAAATATAATTTGAACTGGTCGATTTTCATTATTTAATATTTGTGTAATTCTTTCTAAATCTTTAAAGATTAAGGTCGCCCTTTTATAAGTAGCAAATCTTCTTGCAAATCCTATGGTCAAAGCCTCTGGATTTAACTTGGAAACAATTTCATTAATTGCTTCGTAACTATATCCCGAACGTCTTAATCTCTCTGATGTGCTATCTTTTACTAATTTTAATAATTTGGCTTTTCTATCATTATGTACTTCCCACAGTTTTTCATCTGGGATGTTTTTGATTTTTTCCCATACATGGTCTTGATACATATTATCTTGCCAATATGGAATTAAATATTTATTGTATAATTCTTTCATCTTAGGTGCTAACCATGAACAAGTATGAATACCATTGGTTACATATTCAATTGGAGATTCATTGGCTGCTATATTGGGCCAGATTTCACCAAACAGTTCTCTCGATACAGCTCCATGTAGCTTACTAACTCCATTTTTCTTACCGGCAATTTTTAATGCCAAAATCCCCATGTTAAAGCCTTCTTCTAAGTCTACTCCTGGCTTCATTCCTAATCTTAAGAATTCTTCTCTGGAAAGTCCTAATCTTGGCCAGAAATCTTTAAAATATTTTTCCACTAACGCTAATGGGAAAATGTCATTTCCAGCTGGTACTGGCGTATGCGTTGTAAATACTGTTTTTGAACTTGCTATGTCTTTTGCCACCTCAAAAGAAACTTGCTTTTCTTTGATAATATTTTTGATGATTTCTAAATTTAAAAAGGCTGAATGTCCTTCATTCATATGATATACGGTAGGATTTATGTTTAAATACTTAGTTAATAGATTCACCCCTGCCATACCTAAAACAATTTCCTGACGTATTCTCATTTCTTGGTCTCCACCATATAAACGTAAGGTTACATCTCTATCTTCTTGGTTGTTTTTTTCTATGTCAGAGTCTAACAAATATAATTTGACTCTTCCTACATTAATTTGCCATACTTTTAGATACAATCTTCTTTTTGGAAATTTAACATAGATGATTAAATCTTCCCCTTTTTCATCTTTTACAGGATGAATTGGCATATCACATAAGTCAATATTATGATATTCGGTTTCTTGCTGTCCATATCCATTTATTTTTTGATTAAAATATCCATTTTTATATAATAGCCCTACTGCTACCAATGGAATTCCTAAATCACTGGCTGATTTTAAATGGTCACCAGATAAAATACCTAATCCTCCTGAGTAGATCGGTATGGTTTGGTCTAGCCCATATTCAGCTGAAAAATAGGCGATTAAATCGTTTTTATTTTCTGGATATTTGTTGGAAAACCATGTACTTTTGCTGTTCATATAACCTTCAAAGTTTTCTGCAACTTTGTCATATTCTTTTAAGAAGGCTACATCTTTTGCTACTTTTTCTAGTTTTTCTTGTGATACATGTTTTAAAAATTTGACTGGGTTTTTGTCAGATTGCTCCCATAAATCTCTGTCTATTTTTTGAAATAATCTTAAAAATTCTGTGTTCCATGACCACCATAAATTATTGGCAATTTCTGATAATTTTTCGATTCTTTTTGGTAGTTGTGGATTTACCGTAATTTTGTTAAATATGTACATTTTTTATCAATTCCTCCTTTGTATCTTTTATTGTTTTTTCTCCTGTATATTTTTGATAACTATATTATCTATTAAATGCTTCTATTTGTCAAATGTTTTTTATTAATTTTTATTAAATATTCGTTACTCATTATTTTAACTTATCTTAAATCAATTGCACTTTTTATTCTCAAAATATATTCTGTACATAGGAAAAGAGGGACTAAACTTCAGTCCCTTCTCTTTTCATAATAATTTTACGCAATTCCATGCAGTATTTTACTATTAGCACAATTCCAATTATAAACATGAAAATTAATCCAACTAAGCAGTTAGCGAAAAAAAATCTTGAAAAGCTCAAAAAAGTTGCTTTAATCTCTGGTAGCATTCTCATAAGATGCTGTCATAAACTAAAAACATCGTCCAGCATTCCCAGTCAAATATCTCCCCCAAAAGGTTTATCACTTTCCGTCTTACCATTTTCTTTAACACTTTTTTCTATTTTCGTCTTTTTTCTTCTTTCATGACTTTACCTCTCTTTCTCCTAAAATAGGATAAAAATTGTTACTTATTGCATATCTCTTATATCATAAAATATTTAACATAATATGTCAATTTTGAGAGGCTTAGTTTCAAGTTGTTCAACAAACTATTACTTAACAACCTCCACATCTCTTTCATCATACTCCTCTGGCTTCAATCCCACCCTACTCTTCATATACAGTGAAATCAAGCACACCACACCAGTAAACACAGCACCCATAAACAAAGTGGCATATCGAATATTCATAAAATTCAAAGTAACAGAAGCAACATAAGAAACCAACATTCTGACCAAATTATCAACAATTGAATTAGCAGAATAAATTTGTACTAAGGTATCTGGTTTCACGAAATTAGCCATATATCTCTTTTTAATAATCTGATAAATTCCCTTAGAAATATAAATGATAGTACTTAAAACGGTAATTACCATAGCTTGTATTCTATAATCTACACTAACTAATGTAATCGCTCCATTTATGGCCATAATAAAAGTAATACAAAGAGCTATCCTAGTTAATAAGTGATTGGAATACTTTTTATTAAACTCATTGGCTTTTGTCGCATACATTCCTTTCACCATTTCCATAAAAGCATTTATCATACCAATCATCCCTGCCGATATACCAATATCTTTTAATAATGCTGTTTTATATGTACCTTCTACACATAACAAAGCCCATATCATGGCTATCATAAGAAGTAACGCTTTTAACCTTTTGGATTGAAAAATAAACACAAAACCTTGCTTTACATTTTGAATACTACTATTTTGTTCTTTTGGTTCTTCTACATCTTCTTGTATTTCATTAAAATTCATAGCAATGATAATGGTAAAGATAACACAGGACATGCATAAAATAACAGGAATAAACGGATTTACATCAAATAAAAATCCTGCTATTAAGGTACTGGTTGCTTTAAAATAAGAATATTTGGCATAACCCTTTCCATCTATTTTTGTAAAAATTTCTCCTTTTCTTTTTGTTTTTGGAAGAGTACTATTTAAAAAAGTTGCTTCACTAATATTCTTCAAACCAAATCCTATTGCATTGATTGCTTTTGCTAGAATAAAGAATCCAAAATAATTTCCAAATATTATGATGATTAACTCCAATAAATTGAGAGTATTGCCGTAATACAATGCTTTTCTTTTTTCCTATCTTATTAGCAATTATCACGACTACAAATTGCATTACAATAGAAAATGCGGCATAGAAGGATTCTAGCAATACAACATCTGCTGCTGTCAATCCTTTTACTTGCATGAAAAAAAGTAATTCAATGACATAATAAAACATGAAATCTAACCCAAACATCTCATAGATTGGGTATAATTTCATGTTTCTTTTTTTCATAATCGCTTTTGTTTTCTCGTCCATTTCTTTCTCCTTTGTATTTTTGCATTTGTTAGAAAATTCTCAAAATATCATGATACGTTACATAGAGTGATAAAGCAATTAAAATAGCAAATCCTAATAATTGTATATTCACTTCTGTCTCTTGTTTCATCGGCTTTCTTCGAATCACTTCTATCAATAAAATTAAAATCTTTCCTCCATCTAGTGCTGGAATTGGCAATAAGTTTGTCACTCCTAAAGATAAAGAAATTAATGCCATCATTTCAAAAAATTCTCTTATCCCATTTGTTTTGGCAACCACTTCCGAAATGCCAACTGGACCCATCATTTGGTCTACCCCTACATTTCCCGTAAATAATTGCTTTAAATTATCAACAATTGACACAAGAAATTCTTGTGTTTGCATACCACCATTGATACATCGATTGGCAAAATTATCTTCTGCTGGTCTCAAATTGATTCCTAGTATATAATTAGTTTCATAATCTGGGGTCAATTCTATTGCTATCTCCTCTTGCCCTCTTTGCACCATAAGTGTCATGGTATTAACACCCTTTTGACTGATTTCTTGTAAAGCAATGTTTCTATCGCCATTCACACTAATTCCATTCACCTTTAGCAACATGTCATTTGCCTGTATTCCTTGACGCTCTGAACTGCTACCTTTTTGAACAGCCACAATCTTACACTTATCATCTAAATAAATTCCTGTTACTTTAGACTTTATTTCACTTGGTTTTATCTTATATTCTATGATTTCTCCATTTCTTTCAATTTTTGTTATCATTTCCTTACCTTGTGACTTTTCCACTACCTCATTTAAGTCTTTTTTACTCTTGATTACTTGCCCATTACCCTCTACAATTTTATCTCCTGCCTGTAATCCTACTGTTTGAGCTGCATATCCATCTAGTATTTCATCAATTTGATTCGAAATATAAGTCCCAGATGACGCTGTTATGGTAAAATAAATCATAATAGCAAAAATAATATTAACCGTCGCTCCTGCAATTACAATCGCAATCCTTTTCGGAATACTAGCTTTCGAAAAAGATCTATCATCGTCAGATGCCTCATCTTCTCCCTCCATACTATTATAACCACCAAGAGGTATCAATCTTAAGGTATATTTCGTCTCTTTTCCTTGCTTTCTCCATATAGCTGGTCCAAAACCAATGGCAAACTCATTTACTTTTACCTTACAAAGTTTTGCCACAATAAAATGTCCCAATTCGTGAATCGTAATTAAGACACCTAATAATATTATAATTTTTATCGCTGAAATAAAAAAAACTATCAATTCTTTCCTCCTCTGGGACACGGGGACGTAGATAATGTCCCTGCCTGCCTTGCTATTGGAAGTAGACCTTTTTGGCAATTCTCCCTTTTAACTTGAATTTTTAATCATAAAAAATAAAATACATGACGCACAGTTTGGGAGAGCTTATTCATACAAATAAAATAGATTAACTTTTCAATTTGTGAATCAATTATGAATTATTTATATGATTTAGCTCGACCAGTAAGGAATGTAATTTTATTTTTTATCATTAAAAATTGATAATTACAGATTATTGCCAAAAAGGTTCATCCCAATGGCAGAGTAAGTAGGGACATTATCTACGTCCCCGTGTCTCCATCTCACAATAAAGTAAATAGTGCATAAGCAAATGGTGCTAAGAATATGAGACTATCAATTCTATCTAACATTCCCCCATGTCCTGGTATTAAATTGCTATAATCTTTAATATCTACAAATCTTTTGATACTGGAAGCTGCAAAATCTCCTATTTGACCTACTAAACTTAATATAACTCCCATTCCTATTATAAACAAATACGAATAATTCATTCCCCAATAGGTATTAGCGAAATACGTATAAGCTAACATTAGTAAGATAGCCCCAATCGCTCCCCCTATGCATCCTTCCACTGATTTTTTAGGACTAACTTTACTAAATTTATGTTTTCCAAAATGCCTTCCTATCACATAGGCTGATATATCAGTACCCCATGCTGCAAATAAAGCATACCATACTAATATCTTGCCATTTGACATACCATTAATAAAGGCTATAAACATAATGAAAAATACTACATAGAAAATCCCTATAAAAGTGTATGCGATATCTTTGAAAGTAGTTTTCATATCTGTTATAATAACTTGCACAAATAAAATAATTAAAATCGTTGGCACAGAAAGTGTTACTACCATATTCAAATATTCTCCTGGTATGATATGAATGAATGCTATACTAAAACAAGTTACGTATCCTAGCCATCTCACTGGTTTTGCTACTCTTTTTATGGCATTAAAATATTCATCTATACTAAGTAATGCTATAATAGTTAATGCAACATCTACTACTATTTTATTCCCTAGTAGAAAAATTATTAATACTAGTGGAAATCCCAATAATCCTGAGGTGAGTCTTTTTATATCCATATTTTCTTCCTTTCTAATTTGCTCCGAAATTTTCTTGTTCTTTTTTGATATTCTAGGATAGCATCGTCTAAATCAGATTCTTCAAATTCTGGCCAATTTTTATCGATAAATAAAAATTCTGTATAGACTAATTGCCATGGTAGAAAGTTACTTAGTCTTTGCTCTCCACTGGTTCTTATTAATAAATCTGGCTCTGGTTCTCCTCTTGTATATAAACAATCTGATATCATTTGTTCTGTAATATCATCTATCTGTATTTCATTGTTTTTGACCTGATTTGCTATTTGTTTAATCGCTTTTATTAATTCGTCTCTTCCTCCATAATTTAAAGCAATATTAAAGGTAACACCTGTGTTGTCTTTCGTCCTTTCCATACAATTTTGAATACTTTTCTGCATACCACTCGATAAAGCTGAAATATCTCCTAATATTTTTACTTTAATATTTTCTGTATCAGCTCTTTTGGCATAATCATCCAAATAATTTTGTAGTAACATCATCAATGCTTTTACTTCCTCTTCTGCTCTTTTCCAGTTTTCGGTCGAAAAGGCATAAACCGTGATATATTCTAATCCAATTTTATTGGCATATCTTACTATTTTCTCTAATGTCTTGGCACCTTCTTTATGTCCATAACTGACTGGCTTTCCTTTCACTTTTGCCCACCTTCTATTACCATCCATAATAATAGCAATGTGTTTTGGCATAACCTCTTTATTAAATTCCATAATTTTTTCCTCCCTACCTAAAGGTATTACTCATCGGTAAGCTTGCTTAACGCTCGCACAACTAAGGGCATTCCCAAAATCATTTATTTCTATTTTGTATATACAAAGCTAATTCTCTCAAAAATTCGGCTTTTTCTCCATATATTTGTAATTCATTAACTGCTTCTTTTGTTATTTTATTTAAGACCTCTTTTGCTCCCTGTAAACCATATTGTGAAACGTAAGTACATTTTTCTAATTCTTTATCGTTTCCTACTGGTTTTCCCAAAATTTCTTCGTTTCCCTCTTCTGATAGAATGTCATCTTTAATTTGGAAGGTTAATCCTATTTTGTCAGCATAGTTTGATAAACCATTTAATTCCTCTTTTGTACAATCTCCTAAAATCGCTCCCATTCTTACTGATAGTTTTAACAAAGCCCCTGTCTTGTTTTTATGAATATATTCTAGTTGTTCTTTTGTTATTTGTTTTCCTTCCCATTCTGTGTCAATATATTCTCCCGTAATCATTCGATTCATTGCTTCTGAAAATTCACCAAAAATTCTAATCTTCTTAGTTCTTTCTTCTGCCTTGCTAGCCATTAAGTCTCTACTTATTACTTGATAAGCACTATTTAATAGACTGTCTCCTGCTAGTATTGCGGTTGCCTCATTGAATTGCTTATGATTGGTTGGTTTTCCATGTCGGAAATCATCATTATCAATTCCTGGTAAATCATCATGAATTAAAGAAAAATTATGTACCATTTCAATGGCTACTGCATATGGCATACATTTCTTTACATCTTTCTCAAAAAGTTGGTAAGTTGCCAAAACTAAGATTGGTCTTAAACGTTTTCCTCCTGCCATTAAGCTATATTCTATTGCTTGATTTAATTTTTGTTCTGGACAGTCTTGTTTTTTTATGTACTTTTCTAATTCTTGATTAATCTGTTGTTGGTAATCTTTTAATTTTTCTTTAAAATCCATTAAAAAATCCTTTCCCTTTATTAAATGTTCCTTGTATCTCTATTTAACAAGAGTATAGTCTGCATGTAATCACACACTGTTTGCAGTTGAAAATCACTTTGTCAAAATATAATATCTATCTATAATATAAAATAATTATACTGACATTACCTCTTTTTCTTTTGCCTCTAGTATTTTATCAATTTCTTCAATATGATTGTCAGTAATTTTTTGAATTTCGTTTTCTGCTTGTTTTAATTCATCTTCTGTCATTTCTCCCTCTTTTTGAGATGCCTTTGCTGTATCAATTCCTTCTCTTCTAATAGAACGAATCGCTACTTTAGCTTCCTCTGCCATTTTACGGACATCTTTTACAATTTCTTTTCTTCTCTCTTCATTTAATTCTGGAAAAGCTAGTCTTATTACTTTTCCATCATTATTGGGATTAATTCCAATATCAGACGCCAAAATAGCCTTTTCAATTTCCTTCAAAACACTTACATCCCAAGGCTGAATTACAATTAATCTTGCTTCAGGTACAGAAATTCCACCCACTTGATTAATTGGTGTTGGTGTTCCATAATAATCTATTTTTATCTTATTTAAAATAGCTGGATTCGCACGTCCTGCTCTTACCTCCGCTAATTTTTCTTGATACACACTAATTGACTTTTCCATCTTTTCTTTTATGGTTGTATAATCCATAATTTTCCTCCTTTTTTGAAACAATGGGGATAGTCCTCATTTGTCTCATTTTTTTATCTCTTATTGCCAATTGTTCTTATCGGCATTATCTCTTTTTTAGGACAATTTAAAACTTATCCCTCTCGTGTTTCTTATATTATAAACAAATTCAAAGTAGTATATTGTGCATTTTTGATAAGATGTTCAAGCTGATGGCGTACGTTGGTACGTCGAGGTTTGACAACTTAGCGAAAATGTGCAAGATGCTGATTTTCATTCATCTTATTTTCTCTGAGTTAAATGAATCAAAATTAGTATATTGTGCATTTTTGATAAGGTGTTCAAGCTGATGGCGTACGTTGGTACGTCGAGGTTTGACAACTTAGCGAAAATGTGCAAGATGCTGATTTTCATTCATTTAAGAAACGATTGTTCCAATCTTCTCCCCCTTAACAGCCCTCACAATATTCTCTGGGTCTGCAATTCCAAACACTAGCAATGGCATATGATTATCTCTACACATAGCAGTAGCAGTCGAATCCATCACCTTTAAATCCTTTTCCAACACTTCCATATAAGAAATCTCTTCATATTTAGTAGCAGTTGGGTCAATTTTAGGGTCTGCTGAGTAAACAGCATCAATTGATTTTCCTAACAAAATAATATCTGCTTTAATTTCAGTTGCTCTAAGAACTGCTGCTGTATCAGTCGTAAAATATGGGTGACCTGTACCTCCAGCAAAAATAACAACTCTTCCTCTGTTCAAATGTTTTTCTGCCTTTCTTTGGATAAATGGTTCAGCAATTTCCCTCATTTGAATAGCAGTCTGCACTCTAGAATCAATTTTTCTTGCTTCTAGGGCGTCTTGCAAAGCCAATCCATTCATGGCGGTTGCTAACATTCCCATATAGTCTGCTGTTGTCCTTTCCATTTGATGACCTTGTCTTCCTCTCCAAAAGTTTCCTCCTCCTACTACAATAGCAACTTGTACTCCCATTTCTACGACTTCTTTTATTTTGTCACATATTTTTCCGACGGTTTCTACATCTACTCCTGTCTTTTGTGTTCCTGCTAAGGCTTCTCCACTTAGTTTTAATAGCACTCTTTTATATTTTGTATCGTGCAAATTTCCCACTCTCCTTAAACTATATTTTTGTCAAAGCTATTTTATCATAGTTTACCAAAAAATACAGTATTTTTTTAAGATTTTCTTAATTTTTTGTTTATAAACTCATATTTATATTTAAAACAAATCTAAAAAACAAGAATTAAAGGCTCTCTCTAATTCTTGTTTAAATTCTATTTTAATTGATTCATAACTTCTTCTGCAAAATTCTCTTCTTTTTTCTCAATTCCTTCGCCTTTTTCAAATCTTGCAAATTCCACTACTTCACTATCTGTTTCACTTAATAATTGATTTACTTTTTTATTTGGGTCTTTTACAAAAGCTTGGTCTATCAAACAAATTTCTTCATAGAATTTTCCAATTCTACCTTGTACGATTTTTTCAGCAATGGCTTCTGGTTTTCCCTCATTCATAGTTTGTGCCTTTAAGATTTCCATTTCTTTATTAACTCTTTCTTCTGGCACTTCTTCTTTTCTAACATATTCAGGTCTTGCCGCAGCTATTTGCATACAAATATCTTTTGCTACTTCACTATTTCCCTTTTTCATGTTAACTAAAACAGCAATTTTTCCATCACCATGAATGTATTTTTCTACCAAACCATCAGCTTCAAATCTTGCGAATCTTCTAATATTCATATTTTCACCAATCGTAGCAATTTTATCTACTAATACTTCTTGTACTGTTTTTCCCGCTACTTCCATTGATTCTTGTGCTAATAATGCTTCTACATCAGTTGGCTTTTTTTCTACAATTTGTTTTGCAATATTCATAACAAATGTTTTAAATTCTTCATTTTTACCAACGAAGTCTGTTTCTGAATTAACTTCTACAACAGCTCCTATTTTTCCATCTTCTGAAATGTAAGCTTCTACTAATCCTTCTGCTGCTACTCTTCCAGATTTTTTAGCTGCTTTTGCTATTCCTCTTTCACGCAATAATTCAATTGCCTTCTCCATGTCTCCATCTGTTTCTGTTAAAACTTTTTTGCAGTCCATCATACCTGCTCCTGTTTTCTCTCTTAAGTCTTTTACTAAACTTGCTGTAACCATTTAACATTCCTCCTTATATATTAAAAAATAAGTAGAGCAGAAAGCTCTACTCTTTGTTTTTATCTGATTTTAAGCCTTTTGTTCTTCTGTTGTTTCTGTTGCTTCTTCTACTGTCTCTGTTTCTTCTACTGCTTCAACTACTTCTTCAATGCTAGTAGGTTCTTCTGTTTTGGCAACTTGTTCTGGTTCCATTTCTGGTTCAAAACTTTCTCCTTGTTTTCCTTCAATAACAGCATTTGCCATAACATCTGCTATTAATTTTACAGCTCTGATGGCATCATCATTTCCTGGTATTGGATAATCTAGCTCTTCTGGATTACAGTTGGTATCTACTAATCCTACTACTGGAATTCCTAATTTTTTAGCTTCTAAAATCGCAATTCTTTCTTTTTTAGGGTCGATTAAAAAAATCACTCCTGGCAATTTTTCCATTTCTTTAATTCCACCAAGATTTTTTTCTAATTTTTCCATTTCTTTTTTCAATAAAATTACTTCTTTTTTTGGTAAGATATCAAATGTTCCATCTTCTTGCATAGCTTCTAAATCTTTTAATCTTTGCACTCTAGTACGAATGGTTTCAAAGTTAGTCAACATTCCTCCTAACCATCTTTGGTCAATATAGTACATACCACATTTCAAAGCTGCTTCCTTCATACATTCTTGTGCTTGTTTTTTCGTTCCTACAAATAGAATTGTTTTTCCTTCCTCTGCTTGTTCTTTGATAAAGCTATATGCTTCATCTAATTTTTTTGATGTTTTTTGTAAATCGATAATGTGAATTCCGTTTCTAGCTTGGAATATATATTCCGCCATTTTAGGATCCCATCTTCTCGTTTGATGTCCAAAATGAACACCTGCTTCAAGTAATTGTTTCATTGCAACTACTGCCATTTTTAATTCCTCCCTTTTTGTTATTTCTTCCACAAAGTTTCTACGTTTTTTAGGACCTAGTTCTTTAGGCACTTCCCTTAAAACTCCCTTTGTGTGATTAATACGTTCGCTATTGTATCATATTTGACCAATCATTTCAAGTGTTTTTTGAAATTTTGTACTTAAACAGTAACACAATTCAGACCCATAGATTTTTACTAGTAAATGTTTATCAAAATGTGCTATTTCTAAATAGTACCAAAATCACAAAACCGCTCCTATCATTCCGGCATCATTTCCTAAAATAGCAGTCTTTATCTTAATATTTTTTCTTTCTGCATCATTTGTATTGGCAATTTTTATATTTTGTCTTAATCTTGGTAATAAAACATCCTCAAAATACACAAAACTGCCACCAATACCAATAACTTCTGGCTCAAAAATACGAATCAAATTCTGTATTCCAATACTCAAATTCTCAATATATTCACACACCACTTTTTCAATTCCATCCTTGTTTTGTCTGCATGGTTGATTTTCTTGTATTATTTTTAGCAATTCTTCACCACTTGTCGTTTCATTCAAATTTAGAACACTCCTTAAGTTGTCTTTCAGAACTTTCATAGAGGCATATCTCTCAAAACACCCTCTACTACCACAATGGCATGGTACTCCATTCTTTTCAATTACCATATGACCAAATTCATAGCCAGGTTTTTTACCAGCTTTTAACAACTGATGATTTAAAAAAGCGGCTCCTCCAATTCCCGTTCCTAACGTTAAAAAAATACTTCTATCATATCCTTTTAAACAACCATATGCATTTTCTGCTAAAGCTGCACATTTTGCATCATTCATTACCTGAATTGGCAATTTTAATTCCTTTAACCTTTCTACTATTGGGTAATTTTGTATTCCCAAATTCCCTGAATTTTGAATCAATCCATCAACTGCCCAGCCAGGGGCACCAATTCCCACTTCTGTTATTTCATATTGTTTCTTAAATTGTTTCACATTTTCTATTATAGATTCTTCAATTGATTTTTCAAGATTTTGTTTTTCAACACTTGTCAATCTTTTTTCATTTTTCTCTAAAATATTACCATCGTCATTTACTACACCAATAGCAATATGGCTTCCGCCCAAATCAACTCCAACTTTCATTCTATCGCTTCCTTTCTTATCACATGGAAACATTCCTTTGCAACATTTTTACTTAGTTTAAAAATCAAATAATAATTTTAATATTAAAATGTCTTTTTCTTTACAAAAATATCGCAAAGGACATCCTATGCGACATTTTTTTAAACACCATATGCAGAGATTAAGAAGTTTCCCATATATACTTGAACACATGGTACTAACACCACTAGTACAAAGAATATTAACACTACTCCAACAATAGCATAAACTATTTGTGGTAATGCTTTCATTACTTTTGTCATAATATTATCTATATCAATTTCCATATACTCTACTAATTTATCCATCATTTCAGCCAAATCTGTCTTCATTCCTATATTCAACATTTCAGTAATCATAGGACTGGCAAAGCCAGATTTTTCAAATGGCTCAATCCAAGAAGAACCAGTTACCAAGTTATTGATTGCGTTTTCTATAATAGACAGCATAATTAAATTTTTAATGATATTTTTGCTAACCTCTAACGATTCTTGAATTCTCATCCCATTTCTTAAATTCAAAAGCATAGCCTTCATTAATCTTGAAAAATCTATGGCAAATATCAATTCCCCAAAAATCGGCATCTTATATTTAAACTCATCAAAATTATATTTTCCTTTTGGTGTTCTAACATAAAAAATAATAGCTACTATTCCTCCCATTAGAAGAAAAGTTGGAATATACCAATACTTTATGATAGTATTAATAAAGTTTGAAAACCATATGGTAATTGCTGGTAAGGTTTCTTCGGTTCCTAATTCATCAAATACACCTTGTATCGCTGGAATGGCATATAAAGTTCCCACTACTAACATTACAATTAACAAAACAAATTGTATAATATTTGGAATCAAAATAGATTTTAATTTTCTATTTAAAGCTTCTGTTTGGTCTAAATAATTTACAGCTTGTTCCAAGGATTTAGTAAGTGCTCCTGATAATTCTCCTACTTTTATCATATTAATATAAATATAAGGAAACACATCAGAATAATATTCCATCGTTGTGTACATATTTTCACCAGCTTCTACACCAGCCAAAATGTCTTTTAATATTTCTTTAAAAGAAAAATTATCAGTACTTTGAATAATCGTATCCAAGGCATGAACATTATTAAAGTTTGCCTTTTTTAACAAATAGAAATTTTGAGTAAATACCACCAAATCTCTTTGTGTTATCTTTTCTGTTTTAGCAAAGTATAAATTAATTTTTTCCTTTGTTGTCAATGTTTTTTGGTTACTTCCTAATTGAGTTGTATTGACATCTTTAATGATTTCTCGTATATCTGTAACATTTCTTTTTCTCTTTTTGAAAGCTTTTTGGGAACGTTCCGAAATCTCTTCAATGGAAATTGGTACTAAATCGCCATTTTTAATAGATTGCATCAAATTTTCTTTGCTAGACGATTCCACTTTATTTCTTACAACAACCCCTGATTTTGTTACAGCTTTATACATATATACTGGCATGAATTTGTCCTCCTATCTTGCTTGTCTGTCACGCTTAATTCTTAATTGCATAATCGTTCTATTTAATCTTTCCAAGTTCTTTTCTTCAATTTGTGCTTTTGCTTGGTCTAATGTAATCTTATCTTGTACAAAAAGTTCTGCTAAAGAATTAATTAAACCTATACTTCCTTTTTCAGCATTACTTTGTATGGCATCTTCAATTTCAGATACGCTTAATTTATCTTTACGAATAATGCCTGATACCACATTATCTACTACCATAACTTCTGGTACTAAAACTAATTTATCATCTGTACCTGGTAACAACCTTTGTGATATTACTAATTTTAACAGAGCTGATAATAAATATTTTACCGTCCTTTGGTCTCTTACTTCATAAAAATTTATCATTCTATCAATGGTTTCTGCACATGATTTAGTATGCAAAGTTCCAATTACTAAATGACCTGATTCCGCTGTTTCAATTGCTGCTTCCATCGTCTCTTTATCACGAATTTCTCCTATCACTAATATATCGCTATCTTCCCTTAATGAATTTTGTACTCCTTCACTAAAAGTTAAAGTATCTTTTCCATTTCCAACTTCTTTTTGTACAATTAAAGATTTTTTTGATTCATGTTTATATTCAATTGGATTTTCTAATGTTATTATTTTTTTATTTTGATTTTCATTAATATAATTAATAAGAGAATTTAAAGTTGTTGTTTTTCCTGAATTAGTTTTACCTGTAACTAGTATTAATCCTTGTGTTTGATAAGTCATTCTTCTTACAATATCTGGTACTCCAAGTGATTCATAAGTTGGTAGCTCGTTTCGTATTAATCGCAAAGAACATGTTGGAATATCATCTGATAACGAGATATTAACTCTCAAACGAATATCTTTATATTCATAAGATATATCTAACTTTCGAGTTCGATTAAACACCTCATCTCTATCAATATTACCTTTGATTAAATAATCATACAATTCAGACATATCATCTGGTGTTAAAATTTCACTATCTGACACAGGTACCAGTTTTCTTCCAATTCGAAGCATTGGTTTATTATCACAAATTAAATGTATATCAGAAGCATCCAACTCCATCGCTTCGTCTAATATTTTATTTAGATTCATAATATCCTCCTTATTCTTAATAGATTAGTAGTTTTTTATTTAATTCTTCCAAAGTTGTATATCCATTCACAATTTTTCGAATTCCATCTACTACTAATGGTTCATAAAATTGTTCCAATGCTATTTTTCGAATTTCTAAACTTGATTTTCCTGTCATAATTGCTTCTTTTATTTCATCTGTTAAATTTAAAACTTCAAAAATTCCAATCCTATCATAATATCCAGTGTTGTTACAATATTTACATCCTGGTGTATCATAAGTTATGCCATTGACATCAAATTTAACATTATATTTTTCACCAATTTGTGTTATAATTTTCTTCTCTCTGTCTGTAAATTTTCTTTCTTGCTTACATTGAGGACATATTCTTCTTATTAATCTTTGGGAAATAGAAGTAGCTAATGTACTAGCAATATCATAATCAGAAAGTCCTAACTTTCTTAATCTTGTAATGACCTCTATACTATCTATGGTGTGTATGGTAGATAATACGTAATGACCAGTTTGTCCTGCTTGAATGGCTATCTCTCCCGTTTCTCTATCTCTTATTTCTCCTACCAAAATAATGTCAGGATCTTGTCTTAAAACATTTCTAAGAGTTCCTGAAAAAGATGATTTATTTTCATCAATTTCAATTTGATTTAAGCCTGGTATTCTAATTTCTACTGGGTCTTCAATTGTAGTAATATTAATCTCTGGTCTATCTAAACGATCCATAATACTATATAATGTTGTCGTTTTTCCTTCCCCTGTTGGTCCTGCTATAATTGTTATACTATTCTTTTTATGGATGGTTTGCTCCAATTCTTGTTCTGTTCCTGGAAAACCTAATTCAAATATATCTTTTATACTAGTATCTTTTTTCAGTAATCTTAAAACAAACTTTTCACCGTGTATATTAGGTTGAGAAGATACACGGATATTGTAATTCTCATATAATAAAATTCTACCATCTTGTGATTCTTGTTTTTCTTGATGCATATTGGAAATTGCTTTCAGTCTTCCAATGATGTGTTGTTGCTTTTCTTTTTTAATTTTAGCTGCTGTAAATAATTCACTGTCAATTCTATATCTTACTCTAATTTCATTTGCCATTGGTTCAATGTGTATATCACTTGCTCTTCTTTTAATTCCTGTTTTAATAATGCTATCTACTAAATTAACAGCTGTATCATTATCACCTGAACTAACTTCAAAATTATTTGATATCTGCCCTTCCATGGATTTTAATATTTTATTTATATCACTTTCAAAAGTAATATAAGTTTCCATGACTAGTCCTTTATTTAATAATAACATTTTAATATCATTCATTTTTTTCGTATTAGAGGTGTTAGCAAAACATACTTTAATTCTTCCAGATGCTACCTCAAAAGGAATTGCTTTATTTCTTTTGGCAACCTCAAAGGAAAAATAATCTGTTAATTTAACTTTTATATTATTATTTCCTACTAAAAGAATCCCTTTTTCTCCTAATATATCTCCAATTGTTTCTATTAATAAATTAGGCTCACAAACATCTAGATGGTACAAAATATCACCTAACTTTTTATCTGGATGTTCTTTTTGATATTGTAAAGCATTTTCTATATCTTTTTCCTTTACAACTCCCCTTTTTACCAATTCTACTCCTATTGGTTGTCTTCTTCTTGTCTCCATCGCAATCCGTCCTTTCTTTTGTATCACTCTACTTTATTATACTATAACTTTCCTGGTTTTTGTTATGTTCCAAAAAATTACAAAAATTTACTAATTCTTTAGTGTATAATCTACACTTTTTTCCTCTGCTTTAGCTATTTTTATATGAATAGTTACTACATTTTTACCATTTTTTATCTTATTTTCAAAGGTACATTTTTCTACCTCTCTACTTATTTTTACTTTATTTCTGTAAATTCCTTTATTTTCTGGTACATAAGTGTATTGTACTCCATTATCAAACACAATATAATTTTCTTCACAAGCTAAAATTTTTAAGTTGTTGTGATTCATTTCCTCTGTAAAAAAACTATTGAATTTTGTATATTCTGCTAATGGATGTATGGTTTGTGTCACGGAATCGGTATTGGTATAAAAATACGTACTGATAACTGCTACTACTGCCACCATAATTACCATAACAATAATATATACCGTCAATGAAATAAGTGTAACACCTTTTTGTGATTTCATTTTAACTCTCCTTTGCTATCATTGTAGAAAGTTTTACTGTTTCCGTTTTTCCTTTAAAACGATATTCAATTTGTACCGTTATTTTCTTTACAATATCTATATTTTTAGTGTCATCCAATTCATGATAATCTTGCACCTGAATGGTTCTGAAATACCCTTCTTCTATTTCTGTTGTTTCTCGATACGTAATATCTTCTGTTGTAATATCATTCCATGTTTTATTTTTTAACAATTCAATTTCTGTTACAGCAATTTGAGTTGCTTTTGATTTTAATTCTATTTCTTTGGAAGAACTATTGGCTTGATAAGATAAAGTAGCTATCAGTGATACAAATAGAAACAATACGAGAATTGATATCGCAATGTCAACACCTGCATATCCTTTTTCACTTTTCATTTTAACTTCCATCCTTTCAAAAACCTCTCCATTCTTGTACAATATGAACAAGACCACCTAATATTAATAACATAATATGAAATGCACCTAAGAAAAATCCAATTCTTAATTCAGTCGCAATTTGTTTATCAGATTTCTTGTTTTTCCTTTTTCTTTGTTTTATTTGAAAAAGGAATAGATAAAAGAAGATACCTAAAAGAGTTGCTATGATTGTATTTCGCATTATAACTTCTCCTGTAAAAATCACCATAACCATCATCATCAGTAAGATTCCTATGACATAACTATTTTGAGCGTATTTCTTCAATAATATTGTATCTAACACTAAAATAATTATGTACAAAATTAAATATATACCATATCTATAAATATTAGTTTGTTCTACTATGCATAGATATACCATATACATAATAGATATCACAACCCCATAAATTGATACCAATTTATCTATCTTCCTATTTTCTTTATCAATTCCGACAAACTAGTATGATAAATGTTACATATAATACCATAAAACTATATTCTGCTATTTGGGTAATGTTTATGGTTTCTATTTTAAGTTCAAACAAATAAGCGATTAACACAAATAAGCTTCCTGATAGTACTTCTAATATCAAATATCTTATCCTTATTTTTTCCTTGCAATATTTGCATTTCCCTCTCAAAAATAGATAACTTATAATCGGAATTAAGTCTAAAAAACCCAATTTATGATTACAATTAGGGCAGTAAGAATGGGTATGTACAATATCTTGTCTTTTGGGAATTCGGTACACTGCTAATGTATAAAAGCTTCCGAATAATGTCCCAATTACAAATAATAATAAGTAAAAAAATATATTCATCTTTTTTCCTTTTCGTCTTATTTTTAAATCTAGCCATACACACTTTGTGTGCGTATGGCTGATTTATCTTTTTAGTTACTTTAGTCTCCTACTGTAGTATTCGTATCTTCATCTGTAGTATTCGTATTTGTATCATCTGGATTTACTTCTGTTGCATCTTCTATGTCAAACTGATATTTAGCAGTACGTTCTTCAAGAACAATTTCTCCACAGACTTTTCCATCTGTTGATGGTTTAACTGGTTCTTCTTTTTTTTCTGTTGCTTTAAGTATAGCTGCTGCTTCGCATTTCATAAAAATTCTAGTAGCTTTGGTTCCATCCTCAGACATTTCCAAATTAACAGTCCACTTAGAATTGTTACCTTCAAAGCCAATTAAATCATTATTAACCATATCTTTAAGTTTTTGAGCATTATCAGGGGCATAAGCATCATAAGCTGTATCATTTGCTAATCTTGCAGCAATTTCCGTTCTTACTGCCATATAAGCAAGTCTCATTTGTTCGTCAGCTTCTCTATAGGCTGTATTGGATCTAGAAGCTTGTGCATTGGTTATGATTCCATTATCACCAGTTAGCATAGCAATAGCCACCCCTGCTAAAATTAATAATACGATAATGGTAATTACTAACGCAATTAAGGTAATACCTTTTTGATTTCTCATTCTTTTTTCCTCCTTCTTCAATTTTTTATTGTATCTTGATTTATATGAACACTTCATATAACTTTAATAACTAATTATTTTGTTCCTTTATCTTGGAAAAACTGTCCTCCTGATGTAGTTGTTGTATTATTTACTTCTGTATTTGCCTGTGTAACCGTTGGTGGATTTTGAATGGTTGGTGTTTCTGGCACACTATTTGTATTGTTATTTGGTGTACCTGTACCTATATTGGTTGTAGTTCCAGTTGTTGTATCAGCTGTTGTCCCTGTCGTTCCTGTTGTACCTACTGGTTCTTGTCTCGTAGATGAATTTCCTGTTGTTGTATTCGTTCCACTCGTTGTTTCTGTGCTTTCATAAGATGAAAATGGATTTGCCTTTCCTGGCTTGTAATCATTGATGGTTGCATAATTGTTTAAATCAGTAGTGTCTACTTCATATGTCATAATAATTTCACTTTCATCTATATCTGCACTATTGGCTAATTCTTGCTTGACATTACTTGGTGTTGTATAAGATACTGGATTTGGAATTGTCTTTGTCATAGGAACATATTCATACAACAAAATTCCCAGTAGCAAGATAATTGCCAAACATATTAATAACATAATAATTATTTCTTTTATCATTGATTTAACCATATTTTACCCCTTTATCATTTACTGTGCATTTAACATTGTATTGGTATTGTTTAAACTTGTCTGATTATTTACATTTGTAGTATTTGTGGTATTCGTCGTATTGGTATTGTTGGTTGTACTATTATCGTTTTGATTTTCTTCTGGTTGTGTATTGGATTGGTTGGTTTGTAATACATCTTTAATCGAAATATCTTTACATACAAATGTTGCTTGTAAATCATTGTTTGAACTAGATGGAATCATTTTAAATTCTTCTATTTCAAATCCTAATGTACTATCGTTTTCAATGTCTGATATAAAATCTGTGATGGAAATATAACTTCCATTTACTGTGAACTTCAAATTATAGGTATTGTTGTCACTTCCCTGAACAATGTCCATCTTCATAATAGCACCTTCACTTGTTGCATAATTTCCTAGTTTTACCCATAAAGTTTCTACCTCATATCTTTCAATTTGACTAGCTGCCTGTACATCTCCTTCTGAACTTACTGCTGTCATATCTTCATAGTCATTCTTGGCTTGTGCTAGTTTTTTACTGCTTTCTTCAACTGTACTTAGTATTTGTCTGTAATCTTTTTCTGCCAATTTACTAGATTCTTGTATCTTTTCGTCTAATTCTTTATTTTTCCTTTGTATTCCTTTATAACTAAGTACTTCTATATTGCCAACTTCAAATCCATTGAAGCCAATATAGATAGAAAGTGCCAATAATAATCCAATAAGAATTAGCATTAATAATTTTTTCATGGCAAATCTCCTTCTATTTTTACAGTAACCACATTATTGTCTTTTTCACCAGCTGTTGAAATAACATTTGTTAAAATAACGTCTGTCTTTATTTTCGCTTTCAAATATCCCAATTGCTCATATTTATTAGATTGGGCATTAATTATGATATGTGTACCAGATGTGTTCTCAATCGATGTTAATTGAACGTTTTCTGGTACAATTGACATGATTTGATTTAACAAATTTGGTATGGCATTTCTCGTTCTGTTTTGGTCTGTTACTTTATTATTTGCTTCTTCTAGATTTCTTAACATACTGGTATATTCATTAATTTTGCTATTCATCTTTTCGCTATCATTGGTGGCAAGCGTAATTTGCTGCTTCGTTGATGTGATAGAGTCTTGTGCTTCTTTCTTTTTACTTTTTATTTGATTGGCTAATAGCCCTGAAAAGCCACTATATAAGATAACCAACATCAAAAGTGCCATTGCCACTCTTAAAAAAACAGTTTCCATTTTATCAAGTGGTTGTCCTAAATCCCAACTAAGTGGTCCTGTACTGCGGTATCCTGATTTTCCTAAATTCATGTCTAGTTTCAATAAATCTGGTATTTTCTCTGTTACGGTTTGACTTCTGAAGTTCATACCTGTAATACCTTCTCCTATTCCCATCATTCCTAAAGAAATAGCAGAATTGACTTCCATATAATCTTTGATACTAATATCTCTTGTACTTTCTATAAAATAAGGCTTTAATAACTCGCAATCCACCTCTTCTAGATATTCTTGGAAATACAAATCAATATTATTTATTAATGCTGCTGTACCAGTTATATAGACTTTCTTGATTTTATTGTCATTTTTGGCAATAATATTTCTTATTTTACTTACAATCGTGTAAAGTGTTGGCATAATATCTTCTAGATATCCTGTTTCTTGTTCTTGTAATTCTCTTCCTTCTGATGTATATATTGTCGTGTTTTTGCATATTTCATAAGACTTTAAATAAGAATTTTCTTTGCCATTAATTTTATTTAAAAAGTCTTTGCTTCCTTCTTCTATTTTATCTACACTGTAAATTTTATTTTCTAGGATAGTGGTTACAATAGTACTATCTTCTATATTAACAACGATAGCATTTTCATTTTTATTAGCATCCAACAAATTAGGAATTGCCATAGAAATAGGAGATACATTAGATAGTTTATAACCTGCAATTTGTTGCATTCTATTATTTAATTCTATTTTATTTTCTGCCACATGAATGACTCTAATTTTGTCTTTTTCTTCTTGTGGTCCAACTACTGCATATCTAGTTTCAAATACACTAGGATTATACCCTACTTCTGAGCAATAAGAGTCAAATTCAGTGGTAAGAGCTTTTTGTAAGTCATTTTTTGTCAATAAAGCAAACATATTGAAATAATTATACATTTCGCCTGATAAGTTAATGCTAATAGGGGTTCTTTGACTGTATGTTTCTTGAATAACTTGGTCGATTGCTTCTCCGATTTTGTCATAGAACATAATTCCAAATGCTTCTACTTTAATTCGGTTATGCTCTTTTGAAACTTTTGCATATTTAATTAAATGTTGTTCAATGTATAGCCCTAGGCAACTTGCATTCGCCATCGTTTTCTCCTTTTTTTAATTAATATATTTTTATTTTTGACAAATTTGCAAAATACATACTTGAATATTTTGCAAATATTTTACATATTTCTTCAAATATATTTATATTTTATCTTTATTTGCCAAAAAGTCAATATGTTTAACAGACTTGTAAAGAAAACGTAATATTTTTGTAACACTATATTTTTATTTTTTTCACTTTAGCCATAAAAAAGCCATCGGTTCGTTCATTTTGATAGATTTGAATCATTTTTTCTATTTTAAAATTTGGATTCTTTTTCATAAATTTGTCAATTATTCCTTCATTTTCTTCTTTTAAAATACTACAGGTAGAATAAACCAATTCCCCATCTGTTTTTAAATAACTTGCACAATTTTCTAAAATCTTCTCTTGTAATTGTGTTATTTCTTTTATTTCTCCTTCCTCTCTTTTCCATTTTATATCTGGCTTTCTTTTCAATACGCCAATCCCTAAGCATGGAACATCTAACAAAATTTTGTCAAAATATTCTCTATAACATTTTTCTTGTACACTAGCATCTCTCACTTCTGTTTTAATGATATCAATTCCCAAACGTTTGGCAGCCTTTTCCACTAAATTCACTCTATGTTCATATAAATCCCAAGCTTTAATTTCTCCTCGGTTTTCCATTAATTCTGCCATATAAGTAGCTTTTCCACCTGGACTGCTACAAGCATCTAAGACTTTTTCATGGGGTTGTGGATTTAACATTTTAGGAATATATCCTGCCGCTTCATCTTGCACTGTAAACTTTCCTTCTTGAAAAGATTTTAATCCTTCTATATTTCTTACCCCTTGTAACCAAATAAAATTCTCCCTTTCTGCTTTTTCTATCGATATTTCCTGTTCTTGTAATTCTTCTTTCAATTTTTCAAAATTTGTTTTTAAGGTATTTATTCTCACACATAATTTGGGTTTTACATTGGAATTTTCACAAATCCTTGTCACTTCCTCTACGGTATTTTCTTTTAACAACGTTTCTACTATCCAAATAGGCATAGAAGTCGTTTTTGAAATTCTTTGTACATCATCCTCTATTTGAAAAAATGCTTCATAATCTTCTTTTTTTACTTTCCTTAAAATTGCATTCACAAAATTGCTACTTGCTTTATGTCCATATCTTTTGGCTAGATTAACACCCTCCTTAACAGCTGCAAATTTAGGAACTTTATCCAAAAATAAAATTTGATATATACTCATTCTTAAAATATTTAAAATCCAAGGTGAAATTTTCTTTATTTTAATATTAGAATACTTCTTTATAATCTCATCTATGGTCAATTTCCAGGAAATCGTACCATACACAATTTCAGAAATAAACCCTATATCTCTGTTATCTATTTCTACTTTTCTTTTTCTGGCACTTTTTAAAGCTTCATCTAATGCAATATTAGAATAAGCTCCCTTTTTGTCCACTTCATAAAGAACCTTTAACGCTATTTCTCTTGCTTTATCCATTATCTTTCCTTTCTATCCCCCATTCAGTATCAAAATCAGTGGGGAAATTTCTAATATTGATTGAATTATATAATTTTTTAATAAAATTTTCCACTTCTTCTGTATATTTTTTCTAGATTTCGGAAAAGATACTTGTAAAAGATTTTTTGGAGGTCGATTATGGATATAAAAAAACACTTAATTGTAACTGGTAATTCTACTGTTTCCTGGAAGGATGCTATTGTAAAAGCAATTTCAGAAGCTTCCAAGACTATTGACTATTTATCAGAAGTAAAAATTCTAGAACAACGAGCTAGTATTGATGGTAATAAAATCATCGAGTATTTTGTTGATTTAGACATTAGCTTTACACTTGATTTAGATAGAAAAAGAAATTAATCAGGAGGTATATATGAGTACAAACCCAATAGAAACCAAACAAACTTACCAAGATTATGTGGATAAAAAATCACCCAACTCTCCTCTATTAAAAAACTGCTTCAATGCCTTTTGGGTTGGTGGATTAATTTGTACCATTGGACAAGTTATTCTTAATATATGTAAAGAAAGAGGATTTGATACCCAAACATCAGGTACAATTGTTTCCATATTATTAATTGGAATTTCTGCCTTTTTAACAGGGCTTAACCTATTTAATAAAATAGGAAAATTTGCAGGAGCTGGATCTTTAATTCCTATCACAGGATTTGCCAATTCTATTGTCTCTCCTGCTATGGAATACAAATCAGAAGGGTATGTCATGGGCGTAGGTGGAAAAATGTTTACCGTTGCTGGACCTGTTCTAGTCTTTGGTATATCTGCTTCTATTTTAGTAGGAATTGTATTTTTAATATTTAATACGCAAAGCATGACACTCGTCTAAAAAATTGCCAAGAGGAACGAATCTTTTTGGCAATCCTTTAAAATAATTCATAAAAGGTTATTATAATTTTTTACTTGCAACTCCCAACATCACACAGTTTGTAAATTCTTAACAGACTTTAAGCTTGTTGATCCTCCCGAATTGTTGCTTCCTAAAAAATATAATAACCTTTCTAGTAAAATAATAATTGCCAAAAAGGTGCATCCCTCTTGGCAATTCAAGGAGATGATATTTTGGAAAAATTAGGAAAACAAACCATAAAATTTAATACTCCACCAACTATTCTAGACTGTGCTTCCATTGTTGGTCCGAAAGAATCACAAGGACCTTTGGCTAAATATTTTGACCAAACTTTAGATGATGAGTTTTGGGGTGAAAAAACTTGGGAAAAAGCAGAAAGTAAAATTATTAAGGAAACTGTAAATACTGTTATTTCTAAATCTGGGGTAGCAGCTAATGAAATTGATTGCATGTTTGCAGGAGATTTATTGAATCAATGTATTTCTTCTAGTTTTGGTTTACGAGAATTAAGCATTCCTTTTTTTGGTGTATTTGGTGCTTGTTCTACCTTTGTAGAATCTATGTGTCTAGGTTCTATTGCTATAGAAAGTTTTGCCAATAATGTATTATGTGCTACTTCTAGTCATTTTTGTAGTGCTGAAAAGCAATTCCGTTTCCCATTAGAATTAGGAAATCAAAGACCTCCTACGAGTCAATGGACTGTTACTGGTTCTGGTGCTGCCATTTTAACGAAAGAAGGACAAGGTCCTTATATTACTCATATTACACCAGGAAAAATTGTAGATATGGGAATTAAAGATGCTAATAATATGGGAGCTGCTATGGCACCAGCTTTTGCTGATACTTTAATCACTCATTTTTTAGACACAGGAAGAAACCCTAGTTATTATGATGCCATTATTAGTGGAGATTTAGGTCATATTGGAAAAGATATTGCCATTGATATCGCAAAATCACAAGGCTATAATATTAAATCTAACTATAATGACTGTGGTGTTTTAATCTTTGATAAAAATGCACAAGATACACATTCTGGTGGCAGTGGTTGTGCCTGCTGTGGAACCGTATTTTCTGGTTATTTATTTAAACAATTAAAAGAAAGAAAAATGAAAAAAATATTGCTAATTGCCACTGGAGCTTTAACCAATTCAACTACTTCACAACAAGGAGAAAGCATTCCAGGTATTGCACATGCAATTAGTATAGAAATCTAAAACAGAAAGGAGCGATTTTTATGGATGTAAATTGGGTCAATGTTTTTGATTGGATGATGTTATTAAAATGTTTTGTAACTGGTGGTATTATTTGTATTATTGGACAAATCTTAATAGATAAGACAAAACTTACCCCAGCTAAGATACTCGTTATTTTTGTCACAGCAGGTGCTGTATTAGGAGGTTTAGGAATTTACCAATACTTAGTCGATTTTGCTGGTGCTGGTGCTACGGTTCCTCTTACAGGTTTTGGCTACAATCTTGCAAAAGGTGCTATTGAAGGAGTACAACAAACTGGTTTAGTCGGTAGCTTTACTGGTGGTGTTAAGGCTGCCGCTGGTGGAATTGCCGCTGCTGTTTTCTTTGGTTATTTAGCTTCTTTAATTTCAAAACCAAAAATGAAAAAGCAATAAATTTTATTGCTTTTTCATTTTTGATAATTCACGATTTACCACATCTTCTGCAATTCTTTCCACATCACTATAATTCATTCCTGTATGAAAATTCTGTATCATATTATTTTGATAAATTTCTTTTGTATCATTTTTTTCTTTTTTATTGATATCTATTATTTTTTTCATGATGTATCCCATCAGACTAATAAATGTTGTTAATACTAATGTAACAACAGAAACTATTAATGGATTATGACTTAACTTTTCAAATATTTCCATTTTGTCCTCTCTAATCCAATAATGCTCTCATATTATTACTCATAACAGATATCAATTGACTAATAATCTCAGCTTTATTATTATCGTCCGCTAATACTTTTAATTGTGATATAGCAATGGAATATATCAAATAATCTACAGCAGTTACAAGTTCAGAATTCTCTGTATTGGAAAGTACAAATTTCTCATAAAAAGGATGATCAATATTCCACTCAATCACAGTAGTTCTTCCTTCTAAATGAGCCTCAAAGATATTGCCTGTTCTACCAGCCGATACACTAATAAAACGTACATTAACATCTGTATTCCTATTTTGGTTAATGGTACTTTCTTCAAATCGGCTAGTATTTTCTTCCTGGTAAGAATTTTCTTCCCCATCTTCCCCATTAGCATACTCTTCTATTCTAGGAGTAATTAAAATATTAGATTTTGTACTAATTAACCTTTCTGCATTTTCATGATTAATATCATTATCTTCTACTTTTGCCGTTTCTCTTTTGGATTTATTTCCTATGGCAATAATTTGTACTTTTAAACATTCTTGTAAGATATCATTTACCGAATCCATCATATCAATTCCATTTTTGGTAAAATCAACTCCCATTGCCTCATCCATATCTGATTGAAAGGAAATTTCTCCTCTAAAACGATTAAATCGGTTATGTTTTGCTAGCCAGGGCATATAGCCAAAAGCAATTTCTCTACTATTTCTTAAAATAGAAAAACCTTGATTGGGTATATTCATTTTTTTCTGTTTTGCTTCTTCAACTGGCATCAAAGGTAACAAAACTAATTTAGCATTTATAGTCGATTTTTTTTCAACTCCATTTTTATCTTTCCATTTAATTTCATAATTTTCATCGCAAAACACTTGTGTTTCTTTATCATTTAATAATAAAGGATCATCTGCTTCTACCTTTATACCATTTACATAGAAATCTATTTTGTCCATAAATTTTCTATAAATTCTAGCCATCACGGATTTCATTCTATTTGAAAATTGATTTACATTTTTATTCTTTATGCCAGCACATTGTTCTAAAATAACAATAGTTCCACTTTTCTCTCCTTCTAATAATTGTTGAAACAGTTCTTCCTCTTGACGATTCGCTTCTCCAATATATTTTACAAATTTGTTGTTTAATTTTACAATATTGATATCAACACTACTTTTCAATATTGGTTCTACTCTCAAACTTTTGGTAAGTACTGTCGTTTTATCTGCAATGGACATAGATGCTGTGCTTAATCCCATTCCGAATTTACCTAATGTTGTATTATTTTCTCTTATAATATCTGACCCTAATTTCAATGCCTCGTCCAGTATTGAGAATGTCATTCCTTTCCCATTATCTACAATCATAATCTTATCCTTATCCATATACAGGGAAATTTTAGTTGCTCCGGCATCAATAGAATTGTCGATAATATCGCAAAGTGCTACATCATTTTTATAGCCTAGATGTTGAAGGGCATAAATTAATATACCAGCATTTGGTTCATTGTCATAATTAAATTCCTTCATCTCATTTTTTTGGTTTACTTTTTGTTCCATAATGAAACCTCCTTTTCAATAATAAAAAGTCTATCTGAAATTAGATAGACCCGATTCATAAGTTCCATTATCATTGCTAAAATAATCCCTTAAACATATAGGATTTTTACTTTATATGATTCAATTGGACTTATGAGACCAGGTTCTATACCCAATCTTCTTTTTTATTATACATATTCTTCCATTTTTCGTCAAGTATTTTTTAAAATTTTGTATCTATATAAGTAACGATTCAGATGTTTTGTTTTTTGCCATAAAAGTTTCTAATTGGAATATACACCCCTGAATAGTTACCTATATAACAAAAAAAGAATAACTGAATTGTTATTCTTTCCTTTTATATAATTACGCTTTTTTTGCAACTTCTGCAATCTCTGTAAATGCTTTTGGGTCCGTTACAGCAATTTCTGCTAACATCTTTCTATTAATGGTAACATTGGCTTTTTTTAATCCTGCAATCATTTTACTATAAGTTGTTCCATTCATTCTTGCTGCTGCATTTATTCTTGCTATCCATAGTTTTCTAAAGTTACTTTTCTTATCTTTTCTTCCTACATAGCTATATGCTAAAGATTTCATAACTGCTTGATTTGCATTTCTAAATCGATAACTCTTTGCACCATAATATCCTTTTGCTTGTTTTAAAATCTTTTTATGTCTTGCTCTTGTTGTTCTTGCTGTTTTTACTCTTGCCATTTATTTTCACCTTCCTCTTTTTTCAATCTAATTTCCATAAGGTAATAATTTTTTGATTGTATTTTCACATGTTTTACTTGCATAAGCATTTTGAATCTTTCCTGATTTCTTTTGTCTTCTTGTCTTATTTGCTAATAAATGTCTTCTGTTTGATTTTGTTCTTTTTACTTTTCCTGTAGCTGTTAATGAATATCTTTTCTTCGCAGCTTTATTGGTTTTTAATTTTGGCATTTCGATAACTCCTTTCGTTTCTTACTTTAATATGTACAGATTATTTATCTGCTTTTTTAGCTAAAATAGTAAACATATTTCTACCTTCTAATTTAGGTAACTTTTCAACAGTTGCAATATCTTCCAAAGCCTCGATAAATTTATTTAGAACCACTTCTCCTGCTTTTGCATTATTTACTTCTCTTCCTCTAAATCGAACTGTTATTTTTACTTTGTTTCCCTCTGTTAAAAACTTTCTTGCATTTTTACATTTGAAACCAAAGTCATGTTCTTCAATATTGGGAGTTACACGTAACTCTTTTATTTCAAGAACTCTTTGTTTTTTCTTAGCTTCTTTTTCTTTTTTTGCTTGTTCAAATTTATATTTCCCATAGTTCATAATCTTACAAACTGGTGGATTCGTATTAGGTGCAACTAATACTAAATCTAAATTTTGGGCTTCTGCTTTTCTTAAAGCTTCTTCCAATGAAATGATTCCTGCTTTTTGTCCATTATCTTCTACTAATTGTATCTCTTTGGCTCTTATTTGTCTGTTGATTGGTAAATCTTGTTTGATTGAAAACACCTCCACAAAAAATCTATACATCAATTTTATTGGTCAGAATTTTTCTTGCCTTTGAAAAAAATTCCACCCTATAAAAAATTTGACTTTTGTTACAAGTCAAATAAAATAAAACTCGAGCATATACTCTATTTATTTAATTTCTAACCTTTTTCCTTTCGGATAAGGTGAGAAGTTTTACTTCTTCTTGTAACGTACTATATTATACATTATTTTGTATAACTCTGTCAAGCTTTTTTTCATTTAAATTACGTTTTTTGTACTACTACAGTTACTACTACAAAAAAGTATAAATTAAAATGCCAATAGACTGTATCATAAATAAATTTAAAATATTAGAAGTCAAAAGATTATTAGTAGCTTCCACTACTCCCAACATTCTACTATTTTCTTGAACTTTATAATGTTTTTGTGACTCAAAAAAAGTAATCAATTCTGGGATACTTGTAATAAAGCCAAGTAATATGCCTATTACAATTTCAGAAATATTAAATTGATAGCACAAACGATTTAATGTTTCTCCAAGCAATTCGCCTATTACATACAATAAAACTCCTGTACCAAGCAAAACAACAATATAAAGCACTGTTTTTCTAGTATTTCCTTTTTCTTTTTCTTCCTCTTTCCTAATTTGTTTTTCAATTTCTTTATCCTCTTTTTGTAAATACAACTTATGAACATTATGATTTAAATAAAGAAACAAAGTAAATAAAATGAAAAAAGCTGGAACAAGAATCAAATTCATTTCTATGTTTCTCCACACCAAAACCAAAGGTATTCCTATCGTTATGAATACTAATACCATATCTATTTTTATTGCTTTATTGGAAAAAGCTTCTCTATTTTTATTCATTATAATGGATGCCAAATATTGCATGAAATTAATGACATTAGAACTCAAAATATTAAAAATACTACTTCCCATTAATCCATTGATACTAGCAACTGTAATGGTTAAAAGTTCTGGCATAGAAGTAGCATAACCTGCAATATTTCCTGCTGTTTTTGGTTTCAAATCCAAATTTTCTGCTAACTTTCTTAATGTTATTACCAAAATATATTTGGCAATTAATACAACCAGTCCAGAATATAAAATAAACTTCGCAATTTCAAAAAACATCTTCCATTCCCTTCGTTTTGTAAGTATTTAGATTTAAAAAGTTTATAAAAATAATAATTGTTACATCATAAAAAATAGATAGACTTTTTAATTAAAATGTGTTATCTCTGAATCATTACACATCATTTTTATTATTTTTCCCATTTTCTTGCCAATTATTAAAAAATATTATATAATTGGCTCATTCCATGTAAAACGTTAAAATGTTTTAAAAAAACGTTCTTAATTGGACGAGGAGGTATTTTATGATAGACATTAAATTTTTAAGAGAAAATCCAGATGTAGTCAAAGAAAATATGAAAAAGAAATTTCAAGACCATAAACTTATTTTAGTGGATGAAATTCTTGATTTAGATATAAAAAATAGAGAATCGAAATTAAATGGTGACAATTTGAGAGCAGAAAGAAAAAGCCTTAGCAATCAAATTGGTAGTTTAATGAAAGCTGGTAAAAAAGAAGAAGCTGAAAAAATAAAAGTGCAAGTAAATGCAATCAATGAAAAACTAGCAGAAAATGAGAAATTAGAAAATAAATATGCCGAAGAAATAAGAATGAGAATGATGAAAATCCCCAATATGATGCATGAAACCGTTCCCATTGGAAAAGATGACAGTGAAAATGTAGAAATTCAAAAATATGGTGACCCCATTGTGCCAGATTATGAAATTCCCTTTCATGGCGAAATTTTAGAATCTCTTGGCGGACTTGATTTAGATAGTGCAAGACGAGTAGCAGGAAATGGCTTTTATTATTTAATGGGAGATGTCGCAAGACTGCATTCTGCTGTTTTAACTTATGCTAGAGATTTTATGATTAACAAGGGATTTACCTATTGTATTCCTCCTTTTATGATACGTTCTGATGTGGTAACTGGTGTCATGAGTTTTGAAGAAATGGATGCCATGATGTATAAAATTGATGGAGAAGACTTATATTTAATTGGTACCAGTGAACATTCTATGATTGGTAAATTTAAAGACCAAATTTTGAAAAAAGAGGACATGCCTTATACTATGACTTCTTATTCTCCTTGTTTTCGAAAAGAAAAAGGAGCACATGGAATGGAAGAACGTGGCATTTATCGAATTCATCAATTTGAAAAGCAAGAAATGGTGGTTGTCTGTGAACCTGAACAATCTTGGGAATGGTATGATAAAATGTGGGCTTACACCGTAGAATTCTTTAGAAGCATGAACATTCCTGTTAGAACATTAGAATGTTGTAGTGGAGACTTAGCAGACTTAAAAGCAAAATCTTGTGATATCGAAGCTTGGAGTCCTAGACAGAAAAAATATTTCGAGATTGGAAGTTGCTCTAACTTAACAGATGCACAAGCTCGTAGATTAGGAATCCGTATCAAAGGGGAAAAGGGAAATTATTTTGCTCATACCTTAAATAATACTGTAGTTGCCCCTCCTCGTATGCTAATTTCCATTGTGGAAAATAACTACCAACCAGATGGAAGTGTTATCATTCCAGAAGTTTTAAGACCATACATGGGTGGTCTAGAAAAAATGGAGCATGGGAATAGATAATCTCCCACGTCCCTAAAATTATTAGGAGGAAATTAAATTATGTTAGTCAAAAATCCTAAATTTGAAATTTCGGCTGTTCGACCAAACCAATATCCTGCTAATGGATTGCCTGAAATTGTTTTAGTTGGAAAATCCAATGTCGGAAAATCAAGTTTTGTCAATACTATGATAAATCGAAAAAAACTAGCTAGAACTAGTAGTGAACCAGGTAAGACTCGTCAAATTAATTTTTATAATATAGATGATAATTTTTATTTTGTTGATTTACCTGGCTATGGTTATAGTAAAATGTCTAAGAAAGAACAAGAACAAGTAGGAAAATTTATTGAGGAATATTTATTCCATCGAAAAGAAATTTCTTTGATTATCTTTTTAGTAGATATTAGACATAACCCTACTGAAAATGATAGATTGATGTACCATTATATGATTTCATCTGGATTGCCTTGTTTGATTTTGGCTAATAAAGCTGATAAAATTGCAAAAACAAAAGTTGATACAACCGTTCAAAATTTACAAAAACAACTAAATCCTCTTGGTGATATTACGACTTTACCTTTTTCTTCTGAAAGAAAAGTTTATCAAGATGATGTTTGGGAATTTATTGAACAATTTATCCCTTATTGATACAAAAATGTATATAGTATTTATATATTAATTTACAGAAAGAGTAGAAAATGAAAATTTTCTACTCTAAAATTTACTTCTGTATTAACAACAACATTTACATTTGCATTTTTTCTCTTTTTTTCTGTTACAGAACATTAGAATAATTGTTAAAATCAACAATAATGCTAATACTACTGCTAGAACAATAACTGCTGGTAATGCTGCCAGTATAACTACTGCTAAAGCTGCCCCTATAAGCAATCCTAATACAAAAACCAATGCTGTTAATAATATAATCGCTACAATTCCTAAACAGTTTCTTTTTTTAGCACATTTTTCTTCTCTGTTGTCATAGCAATAAATTGTTTCTTGTGGCTCCATGTTAAAGTCACCTCCAATATAGTACCTTGTTTGATACTATATTGTATTATATGTCGTATTTTGTCATTTTGTTCGCATGTTTATGAATAATTTTATAATTTTCTTGACTTTATGTTAATGTTTGTGATATCATATAGGAGACTTTTAATCTTATATACGATGATTGTTTTTTTAGTCATCAAAAACAAGGAGGTATTGTTTATGCAAAAAGATTTTTGTAATTCTGCTCATTCTTGTGAGTGCGAGTGCCCAAGTGGATTATTTTCATGTCCTTTGGACAATATTCCAGACTTCGAGAAAAAAGACCGTTCCATTTCACGAAGACGGCATCATAGTAGTGTAAAAGCTAAAAACAAGGCTTTAAGAAGTGCTCGTTTTTTGGCTTCAAAGGTCTCTAGAATACCCGATAGTCCGCGTTGTCGTGAAGACCTATTTACAATGAGTAAAAGGGCATGGTACGCTACAAAAAATGCTAAGAAATTTAAGAAACAATGGGAACTTGCAGAACAAAATCAATTCCTTGTACGTAAATCGAGTAGAGGATAACACTTAATGTGCTTTTCCCCTCTCACACCACCGTACG
>CAOKEO010000005.1 GCA_948467495.1 uncultured Clostridium sp. | reverse complement strand
GGTATTTCCAATCCGTATGGTTTTGAAGATATTAATGCAGAGGACAATCGTTCAAAGGCAAGTATAGTAATATCTTTGAAGACAGGTTTAGCGACAGTTTTAACGAAACAAGTAATCGTTATTATATTAGGATTTATGATGGTAATAGGTGTTATGGTTTTGGTAGAGTTGAAACTGATGAATAAGCGTAAATAGCCATTTGTAAAGAATCCCTAAGAAAAAGGGGATTCTTTTTTGGTTTGTAAAACAAAGGTAAACAAAAAGTAATATATAAGTAACATAAGACGAAATATAAAATTCCCTAATATTTCTTTGCTAAACAATTAAAAACAGAAAAAAATCGGATTGAAACCAAATAAGATATATGTTACCATTCGGTGTAGTGTTAATTAGAATAGGGAGGGGCGACTATGGCAAAAAAAACAGGTTTTTTTCTAAGGTTAATGTTGATAGTTACTATTTTTAGTATTTTTTTGATTAATAAAATAATTGAAAAGAGTTTGGCAACAGAAGAACAAAATGTGGTACTTAGTATTGTATCAAAGCCAAAAATAGACATTGTTTTAGCAAAAGCTAGAACAAAAACCGATGTGAGTGATTTTGAAAATAAAATTTTGGATGCTTTGACACAATTAAATGTAGATTCTTCTGATGTAAAAGTGACGGCAATAGAAACACAAACAGTAAATATGGAGAAGGCATTTGTGTGGCAAAGAGATGTTTCATCTTCTATTGGGAGTATTTCCATTACGAATAATGGACAAAATGTTGTTATGAGAGGTAATAGTAGTAATGCAGGGAAAAATGCTATTTGGATAATGCCAACACAAAATCAAGAGCAAAAATTTAATTTTAGTTATAGTATTGATTTTGGAGATAGTTTTAATGCAGCAGGAATGTTACTTAGAATAAAGCAAGAGGGAAATACATTAACTGGTTATATGCTTAGTTTTAATAAAGGTAATGGGAATTGGTATGTGACAGCAGGAAATAGAAATGGTGCTATTTGGAAATTTACTTATTACATAGGAAACAATACTGCTAATATGACAAAAACTTTGGTCAAAGGGTTAGATATTAGTACATCAGGAATCCTTGATGTAACAGCAACTGATACAGAAATTGTTATTGGTGGAGGAGGAATGAGTTCAAGTGTTATTTATGAAATTCCAGAAAATGACCAGACAATAGGAAATGGATTTGGATTTTTTTCTGACCATTATTCACATGGATGTAGTAACGTAGGTGCTTTTTCCTTAACCAATATAAATTTGGAAACGAGTATATTAAAAACTTTTAATGAGGTATTAAGAGAACCAGATTGGAGAGAAGAAGCTTATAAATTTTTGGTTAATATAGATGATGTAGAAAATCAAGAATTGAAAAACAATACATGTTATGGAGAAATAGCAACAAGACTTATTAATGAGAATATTTATTTTGTGAGTTGGGGAAAAGATAAAAATGAATCACAATTTACTCAATTAATAGAAGCTAACAATGGTAATGGTAAATTTATTATGAATTCAAATTATGATAATTCTATGAGTGAAACAGCATCTTATATAGAAAGTGTAGTTGGAAATCAAAATACGACACAAACAGTAATTGTGAATGAACCTATTAAGTTATCTGTAAATCCGCCAGGAATAGATAAGAATACAATTGATTCAGAGTGGCCTTATGGAAAATGGAAAATAGAACATGATTATACATATTATGAGAATAACATAGGACAATTTGCTGAGTCTGGAAAATATATTAGCAATTTAATCACAAGTTTTAATAAAACAGGTAAATACAACATTAAATATAGAGATATACCAATACATCCACAAGAAGTTTTTGTTCATAGAAGACCAATTGCTCAAATGTCAATGAATATTTCTGATGCAAGTGTTGCATTAAATAGCGAATCTTATGATAAAGATAAACTTTCGACCAATAATGGGATAGTAGAAGAAGAGTGGAAATGGAGAGAATCTACTTCTACTACTTGGAATGATGGGAAGTTAACAAATATCGATACTAGTAAAACTTATATCATACAATTGAAAGTAAAAGATTACCAGGAAACATGGAGCATGCCAATAAGTAGATATATAACAAAAGATAGAAGTGCTTTACCAATTGCCGAGTATAATATTACAGATGATATTTTAACCAAATATCAAGATATCACAATTAAAAACAATTCTTACGATCCAGCAGGAAGACAAATTACATCTTACTTATGGGAAGTTTATAAGAATGGAGAGAAAATATATTCAGGTGCAACACCAAAGACAAACTATTTATCAGACGGAACAGGGACTTATACAATGTATTTAACAGTAACTAATTCAGATAATCTTACTTCTGAAAGATACGGAAGGACGTTTGAAATTGGTGAAGATACTATCGCACCAGAGGTAGTAGCAACTCCCATCACAGCTAATTGGGCGAAAAGTACAACTGTTCATCTTAAATTTTCAGATGAGGGTGGAAGTTTAGTGAGAGGATATAAATATGCTATTACAGATAGTCAAGCAACGCCAACTTCATGGAGTACAGAAGTAAAAAAAGCAGAAGATGATATTGTAATTAATGCAGAGGGAAGGAAATATTTGCATATTATCGTTTATGATAATGCTAATAATGTTAGCGAGGACAGAATATTAGGACCTTATCAGATTGATAATTCAGGTCCAACTATTCAAGTAGAAGGAGATTTTGATACGATTACAACACAAGGAGTCATTACAAATATTCGAGTAGTAGATTTGCTTTCAGGATTAAAAACAGTATTAGTTAATAATGAGACATTAACTGATTTAGGTAATAGTGCTATTCAGATTAATAAGAATGGAACTTATATAATTAGAGCAGAGGATAATATAGGGAATGTAAGTACAAAAGAATTAATAGTAAATAACATCTATAAAGGTTGTGAAGCAGGATTAGAACATCCCAATTATAGTTCTAGTTATGAAAATTGTCCAATTTGCGATTTAATAGAGGGATTACAAGTTACTAAAAACACGGAAGTTTATAACGCACAAGAAAGACAAATCACTTATAATAATCCACAAAATGCGACTATAGTAGAATATTATAATGGTCATACACAAAAACCTGTAAGTGTAGAGAGTTATGAGTATGAGTTAAAAGTTGTATATAAAGGAGTAGAATACAAAACAGGAATAACAGGAAATTTTGAAATCAGTAAAAAAAATGTAACCATAGAAAATATAATGGCACAAAGTAGAGAGTATGATGGTACCAATAAAATAGGTTTATCAGAAGGAAAGTTGGTAGGAATCGAACCAACAGATGAGGTAGGATTTACTTTACCATTAATGGGAACTATTTCAAGTAAAGATATAGGAGAATATAATGTTGTAATACCAGAGATTGTATTAACAGGTGAAAAAGCCAAAAATTACGAGCTAATTCAGCCATCAGAGGATACATTGAAAACAACAGTTTCACCAAGACAATTGACAATTACAGAATTACACGCAGTTTCTAGACCTTATAATCATGAAACACAAATAGAAATAACCAAAGGAAAATTAAATCATTTATTAGAAAATAATCTAGATGAAATTGGATTTCAATTAAATGGAGGTGTAGCAAGAAGTTATTTAGCAGGAGAGCAAATAGTTGATATTAATACCATACAATTAACTAATAATGAAACAGGAAATTATGTTTTAATTTCTCCTGAACCTTTGAAAGTACAAATTATGAAAAAACAAATAACTGTTGAAAACATGACAGTAGAAAACAGACCATATGATGGAACTAATATAGTACATTTGACAGATGGAGTTTTGACAGGAATTGAAGAAGGAGATAATGTAGAAACTACTTTACCAGACACAGGTACTATTCCAAGTAAAGATGTAGGAGAATATGATGTTACCATACCAGAAATTATAGTAACAGGAGAAGATGCAGAAAACTATGAATTAAGGCAACCATCAGAAAAAGAAAACAAAGTATGCATTGCTAAAAAACAATTGACAATAGATAAGTTGAAGGCAAAAAATAGAAAATATGATAAAACAAATGTAGTACAAATAGAAGGAGGGGAATTACAATCTGTTATTGGAGAAGAAAAAGTAACTGCTATAGTTCCTAAAACAGGGGTTATTCCCAATCGTGATATTGGTACCTGGATGGTAGAGATAGAACCAATTAAACTAGAAGGAGAAGATAGTGCTAATTATATGTTGATACAACCTAAGCCAGATGAAATATTAGTTGAAATTTCTAAACCAGATCAACCAAATTTACAGTTAGAAACATTTGTAAGTCGAGTTAATGACAAAATACAAGAAGAAATAAAGCCAGAAACCACTAGAAAAATAAATTTAGAAACAGAAGAACAATTAGATGAAAAAACTAAAAAAAATACGCAAGAGGCTGAACCATTGGAAATTCGTTTTGGTGATAAAATCGAAATTACGATAAAAATTCACAATAAAGGAGAAGGAAATGGCTATGCCGAAAGGATAACACATCATATTCCAAAAGGTTTGAAGTTTCTTGGAGACAATAAAACAAATCAGGAAAATAAATGGAAGCAAATTGATTCAGACACAGTAATGACTGAAAAGTTAAATTTTAAATCTGGCGAGGAAAATGAAATAAAACCATTAGAGGAAAAACAAATGGAGGATAGAGAAATTTCATTGGTATTAGAAGTTGAACAAAAAGAGGCTTTAAAGGAAAGTCTTGAAAATGAAACAACCATAGAACAAACAGATATTAGACAAGAAAAAATCGAATACAAGAAGGAAGCGAATAAGGCAGTGTTACCAATTAGGATTAGTCATACCGATTTTACAATTGAAAAAACACTTCAAGAAGTAACACAAATAGGACCAGTGGATGAAATCCATCATGCTATACCTAAATCGAATCGAAAATTTAGTAAAATAGAAATTCCTAGAAAGAATATAAATACAACACAGTTACAAATTGTTTACGATATTACTGTTACCAACCATGGGAATGCAAAAGGAAAAGTAGATGCTGTGATTGATTATTTACCAAAGGGATTACAATGTCGTTTTGAAAATAGTACTGGATGGAAAAAGGGAAATGACAATTGTGTTATTTGTGAAGATTTTGGAGAGTTGGCAGCCAATGAAACAAAAACAAAGCAGTTAGTAGTATCAGGGAAAGCATCGCAAATCATAGGTAATAAAGAAAACAAAGTAATGGTGCTATCTGGTCAGGATATTGACCAAAGATGGATACAACAAAAAAATAAAAAGAATATGGAAGTCTCTTATGTAGATAAAGAACTGTATAAGACGAATAACTATAGTCATGCTAATTTGATTGTTTCTATTGAAACAGGTATGACAGAGAATTATTTGATATGGCTAGGTATTTTAACTTGTTTGATAATAGGTTTAGGAATTGTTACATATTTTCAATGGAAATGATGAAAGTACTTGCTTTTTTTCACAAAGAATAATAAAATAGACATATTGAAAATATAATAGAATATACAAAACTTAGGAGGAATATCAATGAAAATAATATTTGACGCTATGGGAGGAGATAATGCACCAGATGCCAACATTAAAGCAGCCATTCATGTTATTAGCCAAATAAATGCAGAATTAATTTTAGTAGGAAAAGAAGAAGTAATTCGAAGTAAAGTAAAAGAATTTTTTGGAAAAGAAATGGAAGAAATTTCAAATCGATTAAAGATTAGAAATACAACGCAGACAGTTGAAATGGAAGATATTCCAACCCAAGCTATTAAGCATAAAAAGGATTCTTCTATGGTAGTTGGTTTTCAAATGCTAAAACAAGGAGAAGGAGATGTGTTCATTTCAGCAGGTAATTCAGGTGCCTTATTAACAGGAGCAACCTTACTAGTTGGTAGAATTAAAGGAATTGATAGACCAGCTTTAGCTGCTATATTGCCATCTTATAAAAGTCAAGTATTATTAATGGATGCAGGTTCTAATACCAATTGTAAACCAGTTAATTTATTACAATTTGCTCAAATGGCTAGCATTTATTTGAGAAATACTTATGGGATTGAAAATCCAGCAATTGGTCTTTTGAATATTGGAACAGAAGAAACAAAAGGAAATGAATTAGTAAAAGAAAGTTACCATTTGTTGAAAGAAAAGGCAAAAGAATTAAATCTTAATTTTATTGGAAATGTAGAAGGAAGAGATGCCTTTTCTGGTAAAGTACATGCTATTGTATCAGATGGATTTACTGGTAATGTATTTTTAAAAACAGCAGAAGGAGTAGGAAAATTTGTCAAAAAGAGTTTGAAAGAAAGTCTTATGAAAAATGCAATTACTAAAATTCTTTCTATTCCATCACTACCAGCCATGAAAAAATTTAGTAAAACAATGGATTATAAGTCTTATGGAGGGGCTTTATTCCTAGGTGTTAAAAAACCAGTGGTGAAAGCACATGGTAGTAGTGATAGTTTATTGTTTGAATATACCATTAAGCAAGCAGAAAAATTTGTGGAAAATAAAACGGTAAATCATATGATAGAAGAATTTGAAAAACAAGAGAAAAAAGGGGATAAGTAAGCAGTTTTCGACTTACCTGTACAAAATAAAAATATTTTGGGAATATACTTGACAAATAGGAAAACATATAATATAAAAGAAATAGGAATGAGTGATTTATAAACTTGAGAGGAGGTGAACTCGGATAATGAGTTCAGAAGAAGTTTTAGAAAAAGTAAAAGGAATTATTGTTGAACAATTAGGAGTAGCAGACACCGCAGTAACCCTAGAAGCATCTTTTATTGATGATTTAGGAGCTGATTCATTAGATATTGTTGAATTAGTAATGGCATTAGAAGAAGAATTTGATATAGAAATTCCTGATAGTGATGCAGAAAAAGTAGTAACAGTAGGAGATGTAGTTGACTACATAAAAGAAAATGTAAAATAAATCAAAAATTAAAACGTTCCTTGAAATTCCTATTTTAGGATTTTCAAGGAACGTTTTTTCTTAAAAAACTGTCCCCCATTTTTTAAAAAATTTTGGGGGACAAATAACGTCAGGGCATAGAAAGTGTTCTAGAAGACAGAAGTTTCTAATTGATGTGGATAAGATTTAAAAAAGTTTAACATATAATCTGTTATATGATTTTTACGAATGTTTGTATTCGAGAATAAATCAAATTCTGCTATTTTAGTTCCTTGGGAGGATATCTGTAAATGACCAATACAGCTATCTTGCGTGACAGGAGCTTGTAGATATGTTTGAAGTGATAAGTTAGCTTCTATGGTAGAAGTTAAGTCTTTTTTAATGGAAATGATAGCGTTTTCTTCTAAAGAAGAATCAGTTTTTATTTCTAAATGATGAGAAGTTCCTTTTTCAACTATAAAGTTATTGTCATTTTCTTTTTGCCAATTATCAAGATATTGAGTAACAAAATCTTTTAGATTAAAGTGTTCATAGGTTTTAAAGCTAAATTCAATTAATTTGATACTATCTTTTGTTCTAAAATTTTTGGTATCTGCTCCTAGTACAACACAAATAATGTCAATATCTCCTCTTTTACAAGCAGTTACTAAACATCGATTGGCACCATTAGTAAAGCCAGTTTTTACCCCATAAACACCATTTAGATTTCCTAATAATTCATTTGTGTTAGAAAGATTTTTAGGGGAACCATTCATGGTAACAGTGTAATTTTTCGTGCCAACAATATTTAGAAAAGTAGGATTTTTTAAGGCATAATCGGAAAGAATGGCTAGTTCATAGGCAGTTGTATAATGTTGGTCAGAATCTAAACCATGAGGAGATTCAAAATGACTGTTAGAAAGTCCTAATTCTTGTGCTTTTGCATTCATAAGTTCAGCAAATTCCTCTACACTACCACTTACACTTTCTGCTAAACAAACAGCAGCATCTCTCTCTGTTACTTATTGACAGGAAATATGCTAACAAATTTTTTCACGGGTGAACAAAGACGAGGCATGAAAAGTACTCGAAAAGGTTAAGAAATTATAAGCATGCCTCTTTTGTTGTGTAAAAATATAACAATTTTGTTATGAAAATCTCACAAATACTAGGGAAACTTATGTAATATTTTTGTAAAAAGAATATAATAATATTGTTATATTTTTTTTTAAATAAATATTGTATAATTTCTAAAATAATTAAATTCATTTTAAAAATGAATTATATTTACATAATGCTAAAAATATAGTATAATTGTAATAGAGTTTTGTGAAATGAAGGTAAAGGTTAAAAGATAATTACAATTTTGGTTGCAAAATGCGGTTACATACATTACGTATGTGCTCTTGCTTCTTCAATAAAATTTTCTTTGCCAAAATTTAATTGTTTTCTAACCAGTTTATGCCTTGAGAAGGGAATGAAATAAAAATGAAAAAAACCAGATTTTTATTAAAATTAATTTTTAGTTTTATTTTATTATTTGCCATATTTTTGCTATTAAATAAAAGGGTTTTAGCAACAGAGCAAAGCGAAAACGATAAATTTTGTTATTTATCAGATATACAATATAGGTCTGATTCTTCAGTAGGATGGGGAGCTATAACCTATGATAAGAACTTAGATTCGAGTAAAAATGGTGGTATGATTAATTTAATAGTTGATGGTCAAAAGAAACAGTTCTTTAAGGGAATATCAGCACATGCTACATCAACCCTTATCTATGATATTACAAATTATAATTATGATTATTTTACTGCCTATATAGGAGTAGATGAATCAAGAGGAAATACAGGAGATGGTGTAAAATTTACGATCTATATTTCAGTAGATGGAGAAAACTGGACAACAAAAAAAGCAGAAACGGCACCATTGAAAGGAAATACGAATGCAGAATTTGTAAAAATAGATATTAAAGGTGCAAAATATTTAAAACTATATGCTGACAAAAATCGAAATAATACCGCAGACCATGCTGTTTATGCAGATGCTAAGTTAATAAAAGAAGGGTATGATGAAAATGCTATAGCTGCACCTTTTATTAAGACAGTTGCAGAATATGATGAAATGCTTAAAAAATATGAAGGTCAAGAAATAACAGGAGAATATGAGAAAATCTTATTACAAAGAGAATTAGTAAATAATGCAGGATATGATATTTTACAATTTACGGCAAACTATAAAAATGCTTATAAAGAAACACTTGAGTGGCTGATGAATGATTTAGACAATCTTAGGATGTATGTACTTGGAGGATATCCAGATGGAAAAAATTATATGAAGTCTATTATCATATTATCTAATTTACGTGCTAACTATGCAAATGATTTTACCATACAAGAACCAACTAAATATGGATATGATACATTAGGTAATCTATATAAAAGAATGGCAGTGGCATTATCTTTAACGCACACAGTAGATGTAGCTTTATGGATGCAACCAGGAAATGCAGAAAATAAATCAGACCCAGTAAGACGTTATCAAATCTATAAAGATTTGTATCATAATGGAAACATGAGATTCACAGACACAATAGATTTTGCCAAATGGTTTGAAAGATATACAACAGAAGAAATGCGTTATGTTATGAATTGTATTATTGATGACCAAGAAATATTGTGGTTGAATGAATATACACAAAGTTTTATTGATGCAAATTCAAACAAAATGTGGTATTTATCACCACATCCTTATATGAAATATATATGGCCTAATTATAATCAACCCAAATATTGGGATGAAAAGAATAAGGAAGCCTATGATAAGAAATATAAAGGAATTTTCTCAAAATATGGCGTAGAATATGGGAAACCAGGTGTTTATAAATTATGGATGAATATAGAAGGTGGAGCTGTTTGTGGTGGTATATCGAAACAAGGAGCTTGTAACCGTGGTGCACATGGCGTGCCTGCAACCGTAGTTGGTCAACCAGGACATGCAGCATTTGCTTATTATTCCATGAATGATGCTGGAGATGGAGCGTGGACCCTAAATAATGTTATTACAAACTGGGGTCAAACGGGAAAAACGGAAAGATTGGGCGTAAGAATGCCTTTAGGTTGGGGTAGTGATAGGTATGTAAGTGGATATGCAGCGTCTTATTTATTATTAAGCCAAGCTGCTATGAATCAAGAAGAAGCTTATGAAAAATCAGAAAAAGTTATTATGACAGCAGACTTATATAAAAATGACCCAGCAAAGCAAGAAGAAATCTATCGAAAAGCATTACAAGAATTACCAATTAATGTGGATGCATGGCATGGATTAATTAATAACTATAGTGCGAATGAAACAAAAACAGAAAAAGATTGGTATGATTTAGCAGAAGAAATGGCAGAAAGTTTAAGATGTTATCCATTACCAATGTATAATTTAACGAATTTAATTAAACCAAAATTAACAAGTTCAGAGTATTCAGCTCAATTTGTTATTTTACAAAAACGTATCTTAGAATATGGAAAAGTACTTGCCAATAATTCAACAGAGACCTATCAACCAAGTGTAACGAGAGAAGTATCAACTTATTTATTAGGACAAATGGATACTAGCATAGCTACTTTTTCCTTTGATGGAGATGACGCTGGAAAAATAGTATTAGCAGAACGTTTTAAAGAAATGGGAATTCGTTGGGATTATTGTATTGATGGAAATACACAAAACCCAAGTAGTTGGAAAGAGCATTTTTTTGAAGCAGGACAAGAACATAAATGGCAATTAACACCAGAAGAATTAGCAAGTCTTACTGCTGAAAATGATATTTATATCCATCTTGTTGGAGTAAATTATGACGAAAAAAATCTATACAAAATTGATATTTTACCATCAAGCGGATTGCCAAGTACTTTATATGCAAACGATTTGGAAAACAAACTAGTAGCAGCTGTTCTGGGAATGGAATGGAAATTAAACGAAAATGACCAATGGACTTTGTATAAAAATGCAGAACCAGATTTAACAGGAAATAAAACCGTATCTGTTAGAATGGCTGCAACAGGTACTCATTTAGTTGGAGAAACAGCAGAATATCAATTTACGCAAGATGAAGTAAACGATGAAAGAAAATATATACCAATAGCACATCTAGAAATAGCAGGATATTCTACTCAGTCACAAGATAATAAAAGACCATATTATGCACCAAATGCAATCGATGGAAATGCTAATACTTTATGGCATACAGATTTTGGGCAAAATGTTTTGCAACAATCAACAAAACCATTTATTAGTATTAAATTAGATGAACCCAAAAATATATCAGCTTTAGAATTTATGCAAACAAAATATCCAGGTAGACCACAAGATCCTGACGATATAAGAAATGCTAGAGTATATGTAAGTATAGATGGCGAGACATGGATACAAGCAGGACAAATAGAAAATTGTGAAACCTATGGTAATTTATATGCCATTAATTTTGAAAAACCAGTTTATGGACAATATGTAAAAATAGAAATGGATACGAAAAATATGTTTGCATCACTAGCCATGGTAAATCTATTTGAAGATACAACAGTAGTAACATTAGGAACTTTCTCATTTGATGGAGAAAACGCTGGAAAACTTATGCTAACAGACGAATTTAAAGGTTCAAGATGGGAATATAGCTTAGATGGTGGAGCAACTTGGAAAAGAGGAATAGGAAATGAACAACAATTAACAGCAGAAGAAATAAAACAAATTAACCCAGACAATAAGATAAAAATTCGTTTAATGAATGCTAACAAACAGTCTACCATAGACATTCAAAGACAAGAGCTACCGGTTATAACAGCTTATTTGAATGATTTAGAAAACAGATTAATTGGAATGGGAGATACCTCAAAACTAGAATGGAGAATGCAAAACAAAATAGGAAATTGGACTTCTTATGAAGAACAAGAGCCAATTGTACCAGGTGATACCAAATTGTTCATTAGAAAGAAAGCAACCAGTACGTTAATGGCAAGTGAAGCAGCAGAATTTACCTTTACAGCAGATAATCAACCAAATACAGCTAGATATGTGCCAATCAAGCATATAACCTCTGTAAATGCGTCAAGCACTACGGTACCAAGTAGAGGAGAAGAAGCGGAATTTGCAGTTGATGGGCTTCCAACAACCATGTGGCATTCAAACCGTACAACGACGACCATGCATGACCCAAGATGGATTGTTTTAGAATTAGATGAACCAATTTATTTATCTAAAATAGAATATGTAAGAAAATCACAATATGCTTATGGAATTCCAAAAGACGGAAAAGTTTTAGTCAGTATGGATGGAGAAAATTGGACAGAAGTTCTTGATTTCAAAAATTTATATAATGTAACAACACTAGCTGAACTTCTAGCAAGTGATGATAGGAAACAATTGGTAATGTCAAAAGTAGAAAAAGCAAAATATGTCAAAATAGAATGTACCAAATCTTGTGATAGTGTACATGGAGACAGAGATGGTGAGCCAATGGATTATTTCTTCTCAGCAGCTATGATAAATCTGTTTGAAGACAAAACGAAAGTAACCATACCAACAGCAGAAATACAATATAATATTACAGAATTAACCAATCAAGATGTAACAGCAACCTTAGTGAATAAAAGTACGGATATTACGGTAACGAACAATGGCGGAAAAGATACTTATACCTTTAAAGATAATGGAGAATTTACCTTTGAATTTGTGGATAACAAAGGTACAAAAGGAACAGCAACTGCAAAAGTAGATTGGATATGCAAAACCTTACCAACACCAAGTATTACCTATACACCAGACACGATAACCAACCAAGATGTAACAGCAACCGTAACTTTTGATCGAGAGGGAACTAAAATAATAGATGAAAATGGTCAAATCATCGAAAATGGAAATACCCATGTATTTACCGAAAATGGAAGCCATGAGTTTAGATTTAAAGGACCATATGGAAACATAGGAAAAACAACAGCAACCGTAAACTGGATTGATAAAAAAGCCCCTGTTGCAACGATAACCTATAGTTCAACCAACTTATCGAATCAAGATGTAATAGCAACGGTGACCTTTGATGAAGAAAATGTTACGGTAAAAGATGGAAATACCCATACCTTTACAGAAAATGGAGAATATACCTTTGAATTTGCAGATGCAGCAGGAAATACAGGAACGATAGCCGCAAATGTTACATGGATAGACAAAAACTTGCCAACAGCAAACATTACCTATAGTACAGACAGTTTAACCAACCAAGATGTAACAGCAACCGTAACTTTCACAAAAGATGGTAATCCTTTAGAAGGAGTTACAGTAGAAGGAGGAAATACCCATACTTTTGAAGAAAATGGAATTCATGAATTTAATTTTATAGACCCAGAAGGAAATAGAGGTGTGGCAGTGGCAAAAGTAGATTGGATTGACAAAGTGGAACCAGTTGGCACGATACAATATTCGAATACCAATTTAACCAACCAAAATGTAACAGCAACCATTACCTTTAATGAAGAAGAAGTAACGATTACAAACAATGGTGGAAAAAACACCTACATATTTGAAATGAATGGAGAATTTGAATTTGAATTTGTAGATAAAGCAGGCAACAAAGGAACTGCAATAGCGGAAGTAGGATGGATTGATAAAAGAGCTATCAATGCAACGATTACTTATGACATAAATGACATCACCAATCAAGATGTAACGGCAACCATTACCTTTGATAAAGAAAATGTTGTGGTAGAAGGTGGAGATACCCATACCTTTACAGAGAATGGAAGACATGAATTTAGGTTTGTAGGACCAGCAGGAAATACAGGAACTGCAATAGCGGAAGTAACTTGGATAGATAAAACACCACCAGTAGCAACTATCACCTATGACAACAAGGAATTAACCAATCAAAATGTAACAGCAACGGTAACCTTTGATGAAGGGGGCATAACCATAGTAGATAAAGATGGCAATAAACTACAAAACGGTGACACACATGTATTCACAGAAAATGGAACCTATACCTTCTACTATGTAGATTCTTTAGGCAATAAAGGAACAGCAGTAGCAAATGTGGATTGGATTGATAAAGTAGCTCCAACCGCACAAATCGAATACAGTACTACAAAACCAACCAATAAAGAAGTAATAGCAAGATTAGTAAAGGCAAGTGAACCAATTACAATTATCAATAATCAGGGAAAAGATATTTATACTTTTACGAAAAATGGAGAATTTACCTTTGAGTTTGTAGATAAGATAGGAAATAAGGGAACGGCTACAGCAAAAGTAGATTGGATCGATACAACAGTACCAACCGCAGAAATCGAATATAGTACGACAGAAGCAACAGAGGGAGAAGTAATAGCCAGATTAGTAAAGGTAAGTGAACCAATTACAATCACTAATAATAAGGGAAATGATACCTATACCTTTACCAAAAATGGACAATTTACTTTTGAGTTTGTAGATGAGGCAGGAAATAAGGGAACAGCTACAGCAAAAGTAGACTGGATGAAAGATTTACCAGAAAATCCAGAGAATCCAGGAAAACCAGGAGAACCAGAAGACCCAAGCAAACCAGATGAGTACAAAATAGGAGATGTTAATGGAGATGGCAAAATAACAGCAACAGATGTTTTATTTGTAAAAAGACATTTAGTAGCAGCTAAAAAGCAAGAATGGATTTTAACAGGCTTGAAATTCAAAGCGGGAGATATTAACAAAGATAAAAACATAACAGCGACTGATTTGCTATTAATTAAGAGATTAGTATTAAGTGAAATGAAAAAATAGGGAATTGGTTGGAAAATAATAGCATACAAAATATCCAATTATTTTCCAACCAGTATGCTTTAAGAAAGGAATGAAATGAAAATGAAAAAAACAATTTCTATCATCTTAGTTATATTATTGGTTGTATGTACCACTAAAGTATATGCTGTTAAGGATAGTTTCCATACAACCTTAACCATCAATCATGCACAAGCCAAAAAGGGAGATACCATTACTGTTACCATTGGATTAAAAGATATTGCGATTGAAAGTGCAGAAAAAGGAATTGGTGCATATACTGCTGAAATTCAATTTGATTCTTCTGTTTTAGAATATGTATCCGTAAATGGTACAGACAAATGGGAAGCACCACTTTATCAAGATGGATTTATTACATCGAATACAAAAGATGCTAAAGTAGTCAATACAGCACAAAGTATAGCAACCATTACTTTTAAAGTAAAAGAAAGCGCAAAATTAGGAGAAACTTCGATTGCCTTAAGAAATTTCTCTGGTTCAGCAGCAGGACCAGATATACTAGCTTCTAGCAATGGAGCTACGAAACTAACCATTATAGATAATAATAGTAGCAATAGTATCAACAGTATCAACAGTATCAACAGTAGTAATAGTAGCAATAGTAAAAAAGATAATTTAGAAGACAACAAAGCACAAGAAAATTCAAATATAGAATCTGATTTATCTGTATTACCTAAAACAGGGGAAGAACAAAATCCAATGGTAATGATATTATATACATTAATCGGATTAAGCCTAATAGGTGTCATAGGATTAGTGATTGAAAAAAACTAAGAATTAGACAAAATAGAAAGGTAAGACAGTTGGCGTCAATCTAACTGTCTTTTAAATGGAGAATTGCGAATGGATAAAGGGGAAAAAAAGTTAATTTGTTTTTTGTTAATGGGAATCATAATAGGCTCCAGCATATTAATTTTTAAAATTAAAAGTGAATCTGAATATGACGAGGCTTTATATGATGAAATATATTCAGAATATGAAGAAATATTAGCGAAAGAGAATGAAAGTTATCCTGAAGAAGAAAAAAGCGTAGTCAAGACGGATAATACCGTTTATATGAATGTTAATTCAAAAGGTGAAAAGTATAGAGTTGCTGGTCAGATTCATATTCCTAAAATAGGGATAAATTATCCAATCGTGTATGAGACATCAGAAGAATACTTGAAAATTGCTCCTACAAAATTATTTGGGCCAGATATTAATGAACCAGGAAATGTATGTATTGTTGGACATAACTATAACAATGAACAATTTTTCAGTAGGTTATCAGAATTAGAAAGTAATGATAAAATAAATTTATTAGATAATAAGGGAAAAAGAGTTAGTTATTTGGTATATGATAAATACGAAGTATCGGAAACAGATTTAAGTTGTACCAATCAGAATACCAATGGAGAAAGGGAAGCAACTTTAATTACTTGTACGAAAAAAAAGAGTAATAGGTTAGTTGTAAAATGTAGAGCGATTACTTAAGAAAATGAAGATTTAAAATATCTTGAATCACTATCAAAAATTGAGATGATAGTGATTTTTTCTATATTAGGAAAGTCATCTGACTTTCTAATATAGAAAACCAAGAAAAGCAAGAAAAATAAATCATAAAATCCAAGAACTAAAAATATACTTTGTTAGAGGTGTTTTTATGGAGCCGATAAATCATAAAACCAAAAGAAAAGAATATGAAATAATACCAATATTTAGTAAAGATGCCAATAAAATTGATAAAATAATTGAGAGTGCTTTCCTAAAGTACTTAAAATACAATGATTACAAATAAAAAAATAGAAATTATAACATTATGTACCATTACTTCGAAAGTGAATACTTATCGTTTAGGAGGACAAAATGTTTCTAAATATAAACGATACAAAAGATTTTAAAGTTGCAATGTATATAAGATTATCAAAAGAAGATGGTGATAAACAGGAAAGTGAAAGTGTAACCAATCAAAGAAATCTAATTTTGCGATATATCAAAGATAATAAATTAAAACTAATTGATGAATATATTGATGATGGGGTTAGTCGGCACAACCTTTGATAGACCAGGCTTTAATCGATTAATAAAAGATATGGAAGACAAAAAAATAAATATGGTCATAACAAAAGATTTATCCAGATTAGGTAGAGACTATATTAAGACAGGGTATTATATGGAAAGTTATTTTCCAGAAAATCATATTAGATATGTTGCTTTATTAGATAACCTAGATACCTTTGAAGAAAATAGTAGTAGCAGTGATATCACACCATTTAAAGCGGTTCTTAATGATATGTATGCAAAAGATATTTCGAAGAAGATTCGTAGTGTATGTAAGCAAAAACGAGAAAATGGACAATACATTTCTACTTATCCACCCTATGGATACAAGAAAAAAGAAAATGACCAATTATCACATCTTATGATTGATGAATATGCAGGTAATATTGTAAAAAGAATTTTTGATATGTATGTTAATGGGATAAGTTCTTATAAGATTTGCGATATTTTAAATAAAGAAAATGTTGAGCCACCAGCCGTTTATCTAAAAATGAATTTAGTACATAAGTCAAAAGATTTTTACAAGTGGAGACCGATTTCTGTTCAGAAAATCATAAAAAATGAGGTATATTTAGGAAAGCTATTACAAGGAAAAACAAAGAAGTTAAGCTATAAGAGTAAAAAAAAGATAGATTTGCCTCGTGAATTTTGGATTGTAGAAGAAAATGCACATGACGCCTTAATTGATTCTGCAACTTTTGAAAAGGTACAAGAAATATTAGAAAGAAAAAGAAATACTAGAAATACAAATAGAGAGTATTTGTTAAAAGGAATTACTTATTGTCATAATTGTGGAAATAAACTTACATTTGTTACGAAAACAGAAAAATACAAAGAAAAGCGATATGAAAGAAGATATACAATATGTAAATGTATGAATCAATATAACAATTATGATAAATTAGAAAAAGAAATTTTAGAATATATAAAAAAAATGTGTGCCTTACATTTAAAATTAGATACCTATAAAAAGGCAATATTAGAGAAGAAAAATAATAATACTGAAATCTTGAAAGGTTATGAATTCCATAGCAGAGTATTAGAAGAAAAAATACAAAATTTTAATAAAAAGATAGAACAAATATATGAGGATAGACTGAATCGGTGTGATTAATCAGAGTGATTATATGAGATATTCACGGAAAATTTTTGCAAGAAAGAAATCAAATGGAAGAAAAGAGGGAAGCATTAGAAAGTAAAATGGATTTTATCGTAACAAATGAAGAAAAAGATATAAGCTATCAAGAAGTAAAAGAAAAGACAGAAAATTTTTTGAAGCCAGATTATATCAACAAAGAAATACTTTTTGACATTGTGAATAGAATTGAAATAGATGAAAATAAAAAAGTTTATATTTATTTTAACTTTGGGGTAGAAGGTGAAAATAATGTTAGCATATCATAAGATAAATCCTATCAATGCACAAGTTGGCATTTATTTAAGAGTTTCATTAGAAGATGGAGACAGACAAGAAAGCAATAGTATCAACAATCAAAGAAAACTAATCTATGAATATCTAAAACAAAATAATTTCAAGCATTATTCTGAATTTATTGACGATGGTGCAACTGGCACAAATTTTGAAAGAGAGGGATTTAAAAAATTATTAGAAGAAATAGAAAGTGGAAATATAAACACAGTAATAACCAAAGATGTATCTCGTATAGGAAGAAATTATGTAAAAACAGGTTTTTATCTAGAGGATTATTTTGTTAGTAAAGGTGTTAGATATATTTCAGTATTAGATGCTATTGATACCTATTCTGAAGTGATAGGGAATGAGCTTTTGCCATTTAGAGCCATATTAAATGATATGTATTCTAAAGATATTTCGTTAAAACAAAAAAGCTCGTTAATGGAGAGAAAAAAAAGAGGAAAATATATTGCTTGTTATGCTCCCTATGGTTATAAGAAAAATGATAAAATGGTAGGAAAACTGAATATAGATGAAGAAGCGGCAAAAATTGTAAAAAGAATTTTTGTGCTTTTTTTACAAGGAAATGGGACAACTGCTATTGCAAGATTACTGACAGAGGAAAAGATTCCCACTCCTGCTATGCATCTTAATATGAATACAGATAAAGATTCCATGTTATATGCTATATGGAAACCAAATACAATCAAAAGAATTTTAAGAAACAAAACATATTTAGGATATATGATACAAAATAAAGAAAAAACACTTTCTCATAAAAATCACACAAGAGTAATACTACAAGAAAAAGATTATATCGTAATTCCGAACCATCATCTACCTATTATAAAGAAAGAAGATTTTGAAAAAGTAAATGAAATGTTAGATAGTAAAAAAAGAGCACTTGGCAAGCAAAAGGAACAGACGATTTTACATGAATTAATATATTGTGAAGAATGTGGAAAAAGATTAGCAAGAAAAGATATAGAAGGAAAGATTTATTACTATTGTCCTACTAGAACAGTTTTTCATTTATGCAATAATAAAAACTATCTTCCTTATGATTCTATAGAAAAAAATATATTTAAGTATCTTGCCAAATATTTAAAAAAATATTCAAATAGAAAGGTATTAGAAAAAAAATATATAGAAGAATATGCTAAAAATAAGACTCGAATGGAAGAATATAAGAATGCTTTTGCAAAGTATTCTAAAGAATTAACAAAAATTAATAACAAATTAGATATTTTGTATTATGATAAACTAAACCATGTAATTTCTAGCAATATGTATAAAAAGTATGCAAGTACGCAAAAAGAAGAAAGAAAGCAGCTTGAAGAAAAAATAAATACGATAAACAAACTTATGAAACAAGAAAAAGAGTTGATTTCTGAATTGAAATGTAATAAAAAGAGTGTAGAAAAATGTATTGACAAATTTTATGACTTAGACCATGTTAATACAGCAACCATAAAAGAATTGGTAGAAAAAATCTCTATTGGTAAAAATAGAGATTTTCATATAAAGTTTAAATTTAATTCCTGTTATTAAGTTACCGAGCCATCATTTCCGGAGCACAACATTAAACCATACATTAAATCACGAATGGTGATTTTGTCTCCGGTTTTTAATCCTAAACGAGAACCGCCTGTTCCAGCAGCTTTTTTTGAAGCTTCTACCATCTGGTCTAAAGAACTATTTTCAAGTACAACAATTGCTGTCATTATTTTGGTAGTGGATGCCATTTTTACTTTGTTTTTTTCATTTTTACCATATAAAATATTTTTTGTTAATCGATCAATGACAACACAAGAACGAGAATTCAAATTTAAAGTGTTAGCATCCATATTACTAGCCGTTTCCTCTGTTAATATGTTTTTTATTTCATCAGAAACGGCTAAAGCTTCTTCTTGATTTACGTCATTGCCATAGATAGGATAAGAAGAAAGAAACAGCAAAATGAAAAGAAAAATAAGAAAGATTTTTGTTAGATTATTTTGTTTTTGAATCATATTATTATCACCTATAAAAATATATTGTTTTAGAATTGAAATTATGAATGTGCGTGAATGATTACGGAAAGCTGAAAAAAACAATTTAATTTACGTAAAACCTTGATTTTATGGCAAAAATGTAATATAATTGTAATGTAGGCTTTTGTTCCTTTGACAGATTGGAAAAGGATAGTTCCGTAAGGAGAAAAAAGAAGGCTGAAAGCGTAGGTAATAATAGGAAAAAAAGCCTATTGACTAACTTCAAAAAAGGTGTAAAATGGTATTAATATAGAAAGAAAAATAGGTAGATAAAGGAGAGAAAAAAATGAACTTGAAAAAAATACTATTATATTTTACTACTATGGTAACAGTTATGTTATGCATAGGATTGCAAACCAGATCTTATGCAGCACAAGTACCAGCAGGTCAAGAACGTTGGATGGGTATTGTAGATTTAATGACACATAATGAACCTTATATGGGATATTCTATTAATACTCCCAATGAATCTGGTGGATCCAAAATATGGAATATTGTAAAATATAAATCATCTGATAAAAATAGTGGATTTGAAAGTGGTAATTTTTATTGTGTAAGAGCAGGATTAGGCTTTTTTGGTAATGGTACTGTAGACTTCAATCCTAGGTCTTATAATGTTTACTATTCTATGAAAACAGAAAGAGAAAATATTAAAAATCACAAACGAATTGATACACAAGAACCGAATCAAACCTTAAAGGATTTAGTAGAAGGAACGATATCTGCTACTGATAAAGAGGGAAACCCAATTCAAAAATACAATGCTATTTTAGCTACTCTTGACCGAATCTATCTACCAGCTAAACCTACTGATGATGCAGACAAAAAAGCATTAGCATTACAAGATAAAAAAGAATTAATTTGTAGAATCATTCAATATGCTTCTGATAATGGTTATAGACGTTATGTTGGCGATATGGCAAAAGCATTTGATTATAGCAAACTAGGTGGTATTGCTGCTAGCGATTTTGTTGACTACTATTTAACAGAACAGTCTTGTAAAGAATATGACCTAACGAAATATGCTTTAACAGATAATGACATTGTAGCAGTTCAACAAGCAGTATTGTGGTATTTTACCAATAATGAAGATGCCCTATATGATAATACTGGTACCAATAAGACAAGATGGCTTAAATATAATTTAGAGACAGATGGGGCGTATAATGATTTAGCAAATTATGAATTGACTAAAGATGAGAATGGTTACGACAGTGGAACTGGTTTGAGTAGAAATAGCCAAGCAGAAGTATTATATAATTATTTAATTGAACAAGCAAAAGATTATGCAAAAGATTATGCAAAAGATTACGAAAATTCAACAGCTAATTCAGGAGTACCTGCTAAAGTAGATACTACTACTTTAAAGGGAGAATTATCTGGCGATAATTATATCATCGGACCAATGCATATGACAGAATTGAATTCTATGCCATATAGTATTGATTTTGAGGTAAAAAATAATGGAACGAAAGTATCAAATTATACTTTATTAGATAAAGATAAAAAAGCAGTAGCCAATGGAAAATCAGTAAAAGATTTAGTAGGAGAAAACTTTTATATTTCTCTTCCTAAAAGTCAAGTAAGTTCTATTACTGTAGATATAGCCGTTAATTATAAAAATACGAATATGACATTATGGGTATCCAATAAAAATAATGAGGAACAACCATTAGTTGAAATAGAAAAAGAAAAACAAACAGAGCCAGTACAATTAAAATTTTCTCCAGAAAATCCATCAGAATTTGACTTGGCATTAAGAAAATACATCACAAAGGTAAATGGTAAAGAATTAACAGGAACAAATGTAAGGGTTCCTAATATAGACGAAAATGCTTTATCTTCTGGAACGACAGCAAAATATAAACATAAAAAAGACCCTGTATCAATTGCAACAGGAGATACAGTTACCTATAAAATGACAATCTATAATGAAGGAAAAAAAGCAGGAAGAGCTACTAAAGTAGTAGATCAATTACCAACAGGTTTAAAATTTAGTAAAATAGTAAGTGGAAATTTTGATTTAGGTTCTTATGATGAAGCTACCAATACATTAAATTTAGTGAGAAAAACTAGTAATCAAACCAATTTACCAGCTTTTGTAACAGGGAATTTAACTTCTGGGAAAGGAACCGAGACCATAGAAATTGAATGTATTGTTACAGCTAAACCAGATACAAAAACCGATAAAGTTTTGACTAATGTGGCATGGATTTCAGAAGAGATAGATGAAGATGGTACTGTTATTACCACACAAGTAGGTAAGGATAGAGATTCAGAACCTGCCAATAAACCAAGTGTGAATAAAGATAATATGTCGAACTATGCAGGGAAAGATAATAAAACAGATTTAGCAGATTCTAATTATTATTATAAAGGACAACAAGATGATGATGATTTCGAGAAATTAATTTTATTATCAGAAGCGTTTGACTTGAAATTAATCAAATATATTACAGCGGTTAATGGTCAAAATGTACCAAACAGAGTAGAGAGTATTGATGTAAGCAAATTAAATACTTCTGATGCCAATCATGCAACAACAGCTGATTATAAGTTAAACAAAGAACCAGTTGGTGTTGCAAAAGGAGACATTGTAACTTATACTTTTAGTATTTACAATGAAGGAATGATAGATGGCTATGCAGAAGAAATTACAGAAGATGTACCAGAAGGTTTACAATTCTTATGGTCTGAAAAAGAAGGAGAAGAATTAAAAGCAGATACTACTTTAACCGAAGAAGAAAAAGAAGCCATAGAATTTAACCAAAAATATTTGTGGGGAAAATTTGTATATGATGAATCAAAAGAAAATATTATTCAAATATCTACAGATTATTTAGCAGAAGAGAAAGAGACAACAGCAGGTGGAAATTTAATTAAAGCATTTGGACATAACGATGGAACCAAAACAGAAAAAGATTTAGACCATAAAGAAATTGCCGTAAAATTCAAGGTGATATCTGAAAATGTAGCTGGAACGGTAATTCGAAATGAAGCAGCTATCACAAAAGATAGCGGTGATGACAGAGATTCTGATACAGATAAATGGGTAAAATATGAAGATGATGAAGACTATGACAATATTATTTTGCAATCTTTCGATTTAGCTTTAAGAAAATTCATAATTGCAGTTAGTGATGATACGAAAATTGAAAATAATGAATACTTAAAAAATCAAGATGGTTCTTATACAAGAGCACCAATTGTAGACACTTCTAAGTTGAATACCAAAGATGAAAGTGGAAAATTGATTACAACAGCCATTTATAATCACACCAAAGAGCCAATTATCGTTAAGCCAAAAGATATGGTTATATATATGTTAAGAGTTTATAATGAAGGCGATGTAGATGGTTATGCTGCTGAAATCAAAGACCATTTACCACCATATTTAGCTTATGTAGATGACGAGTTTAATAAACAATATGGATGGCAAGTATCAGAAGATGGAAGAACAGTAACTACGAAGTATTTAGAAAATAGTTTGATTACAAAAGCACAAACCAATCAAGACGGAAAAATTGTATTGTCTTACAAAGAAGTTCCCATTATGTGTCAAGTAAAAGAAAATGCGAAATCAGGTGAAAATATAACTAATATTGCTGATATCACGAAATATTTAGATAAGAATAAAAATCCAGCAGTTGATAGAGACTCACAAGAAAATAATGTAAAACTTCCAGAAGATAAAAATTTACCAAATTATAAAGGTAATGAAAAAGGAAGTTATATACCAGGACAACAGGATGATGATGATTTTGAAAAAGTTAATATTAAAATATTTGACTTAGCTTTAAGAAAATGGGTAACACAAGCAATCGTAATTGAAAATGGAAAACAGACAGTAACCCAAACAGGACATGATGCATGGGATGATCCAGAAGCGGTTGTAAAAGTGGAATTGCATAGAAAAAAATTAAACCAAGTAACGGTTAAATTTAGATATTCTATTCGTGTATATAATCAAGGTGAAATCGAAGGTTATGCTAAAGAAATTACAGATTACGTACCAGAAGGATTAAAATTTGTAGCAGAAGATAATCCAGGATGGAAAGATGAAGGAAATAATGTGATTTCTACTAGATTATTAGAAGATACTTTATTGCAACCAGGAGAATATGCAGATGTAGAAGTGTTACTTACATGGATAAATGACCAAAATAATATGGGAGTTATGAATAATATAGCAGAAATATCAGAGGATTACAATAAATATGGAGTACCAGATATAGATTCAACACCAGATAATAAGAAGAGTGGAGAAGATGATATTGATGATGCACCAGTTATGTTGTCAATTAGTACTGGCCAAATAAGAATATACTTTACATTAGGATTTGTGGTACTAGTAACCATTGCTAGTGGTGTAATCTTGATTAAGAAGTTTGTATTATAATGGGAATAAATTGCCAAGAGGGATCAACCTTTTTGGCAATTTTTGTTTTATTTTGGTTTTTGCTTTCTCTAAAAACCGAAACTTAAATCATTTTTACCATTGCAAAATAAAATAAAGTGTAGTAAAATAATGTTGATTAATATTAATAGATAAAATAGGAAGAAAAGGTAAAGAAAAATGGAACAAGATTTAGCCAAATTATCAAAACAAGTGGAGCAAGAGATAGAACCTATTTTAGGAAAAATTGATAAAATTTGCGAAAGTAATAGTGAAAAGATTTTAAAGGCGTTACAGGAATGTAAATTACAAGAGGCACACTTGAATTCTTCAACAGGTTATGGCATTGATGAACCAGGTAGAAACAAAATAGAAGAAATATATAGTCATATATTTAAGGCAGAAGATAGTTTGGTAAGAAGTCAGTTGATATCAGGAACACATGCATTAGCCATTACTTTATTTGCTTTGTTGCGACCAGGAGATACGATGCTTAGTATTACAGGAGAACCATATGATACTCTTCAAACAGTAATTGGAATGGGAAAAGAGGAAAGTAAAAGCTCGCTAAAAACATTTCAAGTTTGCTATGAACAAATTGATTTAAAAGAGAATGAATTTGATATTCCTAAAATTCAGGATAGGCTTAAAAAGCAAGACGTAAAGCTAGTTGAAATTCAAAGGTCAAGAGGGTATTCAACACGAAAGAGTTTATCCATCGAAAAGATAGAAAAAGTAATACAGGCTATTAGAGAAGTCAATCAACATGTTATTATTATGGTTGATAATTGCTATGGAGAATTAGTACAAGAGAGAGAACCAATTGAAATAGGTGCCGATATTGCTGTAGGGTCATTAATGAAAAACCTAGGAGCAGGGATTGCAACTTCTGGAGCTTATATTGTGGGAAAGAAGGAGTTCATTCAATTATGTGCTGAGAGATTAACGTCACCTGGAATAGGAAAAGAAATAGGACCATCGTTTCATCAAAATACATCTATTATTAAAGGTTTGTTTTTTGCTCCAAGTGTGGTTGCAAGTAGTTTAAAAACAGCTATTTTTGCAAGTAGGATATTAGAAAAGTTAGGATATCAGGTAGAACCTAAATATGATGAGATAAGAGCTGATATTGTACAAACCATTCATTTGGGAACAGAGGAACATTTGGTAAAGTTTTGTCAAGGAATTCAAATGGGTTCACCAATTGATTCAGATGTTATTCCGTATCCAGGAGATATGGGAGGATATGATGATAAAGTGATTATGGCAGCAGGAACTTTTACACAAGGTTCAACCATAGAACTTAGTTGTGATGGTCCCATTCGTGAACCATATATCGCCTATCTGCAAGGTGGACTTACATATGAATATGGAAAATTGGGTATATTAAAAGCAATTGAACATATGAGAAAGTAAAAAGAAGGGAGAAGAAAAATGTTAGTAGTTAGTATTTTATCAGCTTTCATATTGTTAATAATAGCGATATTAATTTTAGGAGGAAGAAAGCAGAGAAAACAAAATAGAAAATTGGAAAGAGAGAAGAGAAAAGCAGCTAAAATGGCTAAGAAGAAAAAAGAACTAGAAGAGTATGAAAAGTTTTTAGATTCTGTGGGAGAAGAGAATAATAAAAAATTTGAAATAACCGAAAAAGATTTTGAAGAAGAAGAGGAAAAAGAAGAAATTCCAGATAGGAGTTATCGTCAAAGTGGCTACCAAGAAGAATTGGATGATAAATACGATTATGACGAGCCAGATGAAGAGGAACCATATAAAGAACAGGAGGATTTTGAAGAAGAGGAAGATGAATACGATAGCGATGACCAATATGAGGATGATATGTATGAAGAGGACGAAGAAGATGAATATGAAGATCAGGATGAATATGAAGATGAACAAGAAGATGAGCTAGAGGAAGAAGAGGATGATTACGAGGATAGACAAACAGAAGAAGTAGATTCAGATATTCAGTTCTTATTTGGTGATGATTTACAAGAATTAGAAGGTGACGAAGATGATGAGTTTGATGAAGAGGAATATGATAGTCTAGATTGGGATTTAGAGGATGATGAAGAGGAAGAAATAGATTTAGGAAATAACAATTTCGATGAAGATGAGGATGTGTTAGATTTATTAGTTGAAGATGATAGGATAAAAGAGGAGCCAAAAAAGAAAACAACAACCAGAAAAACAACAACTAAAAAGGCTAGTGGAACAAAAGAAACTAAGTCTCCAAGTAAAAGAACAACTAAGAAAACGACGGGAACGAAAACGCCAACCAAGAAAACAACAGGAACGAAAACATCAACTAGAAAGACAACAGAAACCAAAACTTCAACCAAGAAGACAACAGGAACCAAGACACCAACTAAAAAAACGACAGGAACTAAGACGCCAACTAAGAAAACAACAGGAACTAAGACGCCAACCAAGAAAACAACAGGAACGAAGACACCAACCAGAAAGACGACAAGTACCAAAACAACAACCAAGAGAACAACAAAAAAAGGAACAACTAGAAAGAAAAAAGAGGAATAAGGATAAGAGATGAAAGTAATTGTAATTGGTGGAGGACCAAGCGGAATGATGGCAGCTATTACTGCCAAACAAAATGGACATCAAGTGATTTTACTGGAAAAAATGAAATCATTAGGTAGAAAATTATTAATAACGGGAAAAGGAAGATGTAATATTACATCTTCTTTAGATATGGAGGAATTTATTAAAAACACACCAGGGAATGGAAGGTTTTTATATAGTTCTTATCAAAATTATACCAATCAAGATATCATTCAATTTTTAAAAGAACAAGGGTTAGTGGTAAAAGAAGAAAGAGGGAATAGAATATTTCCTATCACCAATCAATCACAAGATGTTTTAAAATGTTTTACTAAGAAGTTAAAAGATTTAGGGGTAGTGATACAATACGATACAAAAGTGACTAAGATATTAGTAGAACAAACAAATCATAGTTTTAGAGTAATAGGAGTTGAGACAAATCATGGTAAAATAGAAGCAGAAAGGATTATTTTGGCAACAGGAGGGAAAAGTTATCCCCTAACAGGTTCTACAGGAGATGGCTATTTATTAGCAGAACAATTAGGACATACCATAACAGAAATTAAACCATCACTTATTCCTTTCGAAAGTTATGAGAGAAATATTTGTCAGCAACTGCAAGGTTTAAGTTTAAAAAATGTAGCAATTCGATTGCTAGATAAAGAAACAAAGAAAGATATTTATCAAGATTTTGGGGAAATGTTATTTACACATTATGGGGTTTCTGGACCAATTATTTTGAGTTCATCAGCACATTTAGTTAGATATCAAAAAATAGGTGAAAAGTTAAGCAGACAATCTATTTTGCTGATGATTGATTGTAAACCAGCCTTATCAGAAGAACAGCTAGATGAAAGAGTTTTGCGAGATTTTCAGGAAATTAAGAATAAACAATTTAAAAATAGTTTAGATAAATTATTACCACAAAAAATGATACCAGTTATGATAGAAAAAAGTCAAATTAAGTTAGATAAACCCATTAATGAGGTTACAAAAGAAGAGAGAAGAAAGTTAGTAAAATTGCTAAAAAGTTTTACGATAACAATAAAAGGGTTTCGACCAATTGAAGAAGCTATTATTACGAATGGAGGCATTTGTATCAAAGAGATAAATCCTAAAACAATGCAGTCGAAAAAGGTAGATGGTCTGTATTTTGCTGGAGAAATAATAGATGTGGATGGTTATACAGGTCGGATTTAATTTACAAATTGCTTATTCAACAGGCTATACAGCGGGCTTATTACAAATATGAATACAAAAAAGGAGTGTAAAGAGAATGGATTTTTTGACGATTGAGAGAGAAACAAAAGTAGAAATAGTTGAGAAAAAGTCAAGGTTCATTGCTCATCTATTTCCAGTAGAAGATATAGAAAGTGCAGAAAACTTGATAAGAGATGTTAAGAAAAAGTACTATGATGCAAGACATAATTGTACTGCCTATAGAATTTTAGAGGATGGTCAGATAATTGACAGATATAACGATGATGGTGAACCATCAGGGACGGCTGGAGCTCCTATGTTAAGTATTCTTCAAAAAAATGAATTGGTAAATGTATTGGTTATTGTTACTCGATATTTTGGTGGTGTTTTATTGGGAACTGGTGGATTAGTTCGAGCCTATTCAGATAGTTTAGGGAAGGCAATAGAACATAGTCATCTAATACAAAAGTGCCAAGGCATAGAAATGATGACTCAAATAGCGTATAATCAATGGGATGGTTTTCAATATTATTGTAGAAAAAATAAGATTTTGCTAACAAATGTGGAATATAGTGAATGGATTTCATGTAAAATTGAATTAGAAGATGATAAAAAAGAAAAATTATTGGAAGATTTTGAAGCAAAAAAAGTGATTTTAAAAGATTTAAAAGAAATTAATAAAAAATACATCTTAAAAAGTATATGAAAAAAGTACTTTTATAAAGCGACTGGAAAAAATTACCAAAAACCCTTGATTTTCCTCGAATAAATGATTATAATAGGAACAGTTAAATTTACATTGAGGAGGAAAAAAGATGAAAGAGAAACTTAATATTTTAATAGCTGATGATAATCAAGAATTTAGCCGTACATTATCTTCTTACATCAATAATCAAGAGGATATGGAGGTGATTGCTGTTGCAAAAGATGGAAATGAGGCAGTTGATATGATGACAAATACAATGCCAGATGTTGTATTATTAGATGTTATTATGCCACATTTAGATGGATTAGGAGTTTTGGAAAGAATTAATGTGATGAATATAGAGAAAAAGCCAACTTGCATTATGTTATCAGCAGTAGGACAAGATAAGATAACACAACAAGCAATTAGTAATGGCGCCGATTATTATATTGTAAAACCTTTTGATATTGAGATATTAATTAGAAGAATTAGAGAGATGAAATTCTTTAAGCCAAGTCAAACAGGAACTAATTTCTTGATTCGAGAACCAAGACAAAAATATATCGAGCTATCAGAAAATGAGAGCAAAAAAGAAGAAAATCTTGAAGCTTTAGTAACTAATTTAATTCATGAAGTGGGTGTACCAGCTCATATTAAAGGATATCAATATTTAAGAGAAGCTATTATGATGGTAGTAAATGATATTGATGTCATTAATCAAATTACTAAAAGTTTATACCCTAAAATTGCTTTTAAGTATGGTACTACGCCAAGCCGAGTAGAACGTGCTATTCGTCATGCGATTGAAGTAGCTTGGGGTAGAGGACAACAAGAAGCAGTAGAAAATATTTTTGGCTATACGATTTCAGCAGCCAAAGGAAAGCCAACGAATTCAGAATTTATTGCCATGATTGCTGATAAATTAAGATTGGAATTGAAATCTGCATAGAGTTAGTAAAAGTGAATAAAAAACAGAATATAGAAATTGCCGAACCTTCCAAATATCGTTTGAATATAAAACGTATATTGGAAGGTTTTTTATGGGAAATTCGCATTTCCCTAGGGGAAAGCGAGAAAGTAACACAAATATGACAAAAGTATAACAAAAAAGAAAAGGAAATTTAATAAAAGAAATATGACGAATAAATTTTAGTAAGCCGTAGGAAAAGACCGTAATGGTAATAAATAGCAAGCATTTTAGGCATTGAAGTAAAGACTAAAAATGATTATCATAGAGGTAGATAAATAGAGTGTGATTAATATATGAGGAGCGATTTTATGGAAGAGATGAAAAAGCACAGTATGAAGAAGCCTGCTATGATAGCATTAATTAGTGTTATTGGTGTTATCTTATTTGTAGTAAATGTGATAACAGGTCAAAAACAAATCATGCATCAAAGTTTGAATCCAGAACTGGCAAGAGCAATGACTTATGAACAGTTTCAAGAAGGTAGTGAAAAGGTAGATGGTACTGATAATGTGAATTTTAGTGCCTTTTTCTTGCGTGATATTGATAATGATGGTAATGCAGAAAAAATGAAAGGAACAGCAAAAGAAATAGGAAAAGATGATACCTTATATATGGAATTAAATGTTCAAACAGAAGGATATTTGAAAAATGCCAAGATAGAAATTGATGGGAAAAACTTTTATTTTAATACCAATTTGGTGAAAGATGAACAGTTAAAAGATAATTATATTGGTAACAATGTAAAGTATATAGAATTTAATGAAATAGCCAATGGAACACAAAGATTATTGACAGGAGTAGTTAGAAGTGGAGATTATGGTTATTCTTCTAAAATAGCAGAAGCGATTGGTGATAATATCAATCATTATTCAAGAGATGATAATAAAATTATATTAACAGGCACGTATGTAGCAGCAGATGGAACAGAAACTACCATTCAAAAAGTAGTTAATTTAACGATGGATTGGTATGGTTCAGCGATTGCTAATTTAGCTGATACAACGCAATATTATAAAGATATACAAGATAGAATTGATAGAAAAAATAATACTTTTGTTTTAGAATTTGAGATAGTAGCACAAGAGACAAGTAAAAAGTTGATTTTGAGTAAAAATCATGTAGAGGGAATTTTACCAGATATTAATGGCTATCAGCCAATAAGCGTAAGTGGAGTAGATACTTATGATGAAAAGACTAGACAATTTACCATAGAAAGCACGGCTATAGTTGATGAAGAGGGGATAGTAACGTCAAAGGTTGCTAATGAGAATAAGTATAAAGTACAGGTAAAATATCCATTGGAAGCCTATCAATCAATAGGAAGCAACACGGTAACGATAGCAATACCAATTAATACTTATTATGAGGGATATCATAATCCAAATGCAGAATTTGAAAATCCTATTAAATCCAATGTGTCTACAAAAACGTTATTAGCCAATTATAGCGAATTTTCAGGAAGTACAACAAGAGCTAGATTTTTTATGCAAGTAGAAAAAAGTGTTGATAGACCAAGCAATAAAAATGTGATTTCAAAACGTAAACCTACAAGGATATATAATGGATTGAGTGCAGAGGAAAAAGAAGATACTTACCGAGTACAATGGAGAGTAGAAACAGGAGCACAAGGAAGTTCAACAGGTATGGTGATGAAAGAAACAGAAAATGGTGAACAACAAGTAGCAGATCAATTTATTAAAAGAGATTCTACTAAAGAAAGTATGGAAAAGGTAACAACCAATGTTGGAATTGGATTTGCCTCAGCAGGAAATATATTAGAAGCAGATGGCTGGATAAAAGTGTATGACGATGAAACAGGTAATTTAGTAGCAACATTTACAAATCAGAATTGGAATCAATATACAGCCGATAATCCTTATCGATATGAAAAACCAGTCAAACATATTAGAGTGGAAACAAGTGCTTGTAAAGAAGATGCAGGTATGAGTGTTTATTGTATCAAAGAATTAGATGATGGTTTGATAACAACTCATTATACAAAACAAGAATTTGACAATTTACAATTTATCCAATCAACATTATCAGGATATATGGATGGACAATTTGTTAATACAGATACAGATCAAGCAAAATACGAAGCAGAATATGTCACAGCTAGTATAGCAATTCAGACTACAGAATTATCAACACAAGTAACAGAAAAAAATAATAGGATAACAATAAGTGCAAAAGGAGACTCTAAATATAATGAATTAGGTTGGGTTGATGGTAGTTTTTTCATTAAATTTCCAGAAGAAATATTAACTGCACAAATTAATCAAGTAGAAATAGATAATCCTTCTATTCATTTGTTAAGTTATGAATTAGTAAAAAAGGATGGGTGCTATTTTATAAAAATTAATACACAAAATAAAAACAGAGTACAAGAATCATTTTTGATAAATGTTGATGTAGATTTAACACCAAATCCGACTATTGTATCAGCTACAAAAGATATAACATTATATGCAGCTAATGATATTGCATGTGATTACCAACCAGAGGGAGAAGATATTTATGATGTAAATGATAATTTGAATACAACAGAAAGAGTGGTAAAATCGACTGCTTCTATACAATTTATAGCACCAAATAGTGTATTAACCAATGAAATTATCTGTGATTACGATGAAAAGGGAAGTATAGCAATATCACCAGAGATAGCTGATATGAGTAAAACGACATCTGAAAAAGAAGAAAGAAAAGCTAAAGTGGGAATACAACTAAAAAATAACTATACCAATACGATTAGTGAGACTTCCATTTTGGGAAAAATACCTTTTGAGGGAAATACTTATGTCCTAAGTGGAGGAAATTTGGGGTCAAGTTACACGACTAAAATGACAAAAGAAGGAATACAAGTTCCAGAAGAATTACAAGGAAAAGTTAAAGTGTATTATTCAGAGAATCAGACACCTACTAAAGATGTGCTTAAGGCAGAAAATGGATGGAAAACAGCAAATCAAGTAACGAATTGGGATGAAATCAAAACATATCTTATTGATTTTCAAAATACGGTAATGGAAAAAGAGAAAGAATATATATTTTATTATACCATTCAAGTTCCCAATAATTTGAAGTTTAATCAGGTATCTTACAGTCATCACGGTGTTTATTTTAGTCTAGATACGGCAAATGGAAAGTATAGGACACAAACAGAACCAAGTAAAATGGGATTAAGAGTAGCAAAGACATATGATTTGACAGTAACAAAATATCAATCACAAACGGATAAATTGGTACCAGGTGCCGTGTATCGTGTTCGAGAGGTGGTAGATGATACAGTAGCAGAAGAAGGAAAAACAGCGGTAACGAATACACAAGGACAATTCATGATAAGTGGTTTGTATGCAGAAAAGATTTATGAAATAGAAGAAATCAAAACACCAAAAGATTATGCTTTGAATGCTGATAAGATAAGATATACTACTAGAATTGATTCAGAAGGAAATTTAGTGGTTGAAAAATTGCAGGGAACAACTAAACAAGATATGACAGTTACGAAAAAGGAAGGTGAGACTTCTAATGTAATGGTAGTGGTAGAGGATGAAGTAAAAGCTACCTTAAAAATAATGAAAAAGGAAAAAGATACAGATAAAGGATTGGGATTTGTTTCTTATGAACTAAAGGGAAAAGGTTTTGAAGAGGGACAAATACGATATACAGATGTTAATGGAAATGTTAGTTTAAATGGACTATTTATGGATGAAACTTACACTTTGCAAGAAAAAAAGGCAACAGGGTATTATTTAGCAAGCCCAATAAAGTTTAAAATTGTTAATCATAATGGAACATATGAAGCACAAATTGAGGAAGGAGAAGTTAGAGAGAATACAATAACAGAAGTAGAACATATTCCAACTTTATGTATGACTTTAGAAAATGAAAAAATACCAACTTATGATTTAGCAATTACTAAAATAGGAAAGATGACTCATTTGGATACTTCTCATACGGTAGCAGAGGAAACAATGACAGGATTGTCAGGAGCAAGATTCAAATTATACAAGGATAAGCAAGAAATAGGAACTTATACTACAAATGAGAATGGTCAATTCATCATAAGTGGTTTATATCAATATGTAGAAGGAAAAGATGAAATAGCTACTTATACATTAAAAGAGGTAATAGCACCAACTGGTTATTCTAAAATAAAAGATATCACATTCCAAGTTCAGGGAAAAGATGGAAAATTGCAATTACAGACACAAGGAGATGAATCAAAAGAATATGAATCTGATAGAAACACGGTAAGATTGCAATTAGAAGATACTCCTGTTTTCAAATTGACCAAAAAAGATGCAGAGACAGGAGCAGTAGTGCCAAATGTAAAATTTGCTATTTATGATATGGAAAAGAACGAGCAACCAGCCAAAAATAGTAAAGGTGAAATTTTAGGAAACAAAGAAGTGATAAATGAAAAAGAGTATTATGTTTTAACCACAGATGTTAATGGTGAAATTTCGGCAGATTTGCAAGAAGGTAAGTATCAAGCCATAGAACTACAAGCACCAGAGAAATACCAAATTTCTGATAGAGGTTATTATTTTTCTATTGGTTCCAATCAAAGTGATACTGGTTTCAAAACACAATGGGCAAAAGATATTCCAGGTTTCCAGGTGTTTCATACTGTAATACAAACCAATGATGGTGGTTATTTAGCAAGTGTTAATACTTTACAAAATGGTACTGATGGTATAGAAGTACTTTATAAGTATAGTGATGAAGGAAATCAGCAATGGAATTGTACACTAGGAAATAGAGGAACCTATGAAAATCAAATTGGTAGTAATTTAGTAGAGACGACAGAAGGAGATTATATTAGCTGTTTAGGAGATGGTACTGTAGTTAAGGTAGGAAGTAATGGTGTCATCCAATGGAGAAAAAAAGTGTTAGAAAGTGTCAGATCAATAAGTTCTCTTGCTAAAACGATAGAAGGTGGATTTTTATTAGTAGGACAAAATCATGATTCAGATGGAATTATTGTAAGAAGCAATGGTGAGGGAGATGTTCAAGAAACTAAGATAATCGATTTTAGTAATTATGGTTATATTACAGCAGTGAAAGAAACAAAAGAGGGAGGTTTTGTAGTAGGAGGCTATTTTGCGAATGGGAAGGCAGAGTTTACTTCTGATTTAATTCTTACAGGAAATGGACAAACAGGATTTATTGCAAAATATAATGAAACAGGAGAAGTACAATGGGCTGAAATGACAGGAAATGGCGTTCAAAAAGTAACATCTGTGTTAGAAACTAGTAAAGGTGAATATTTATTAGGAGAATATACAGAAGGAACCAATACAGTAGAGTTAGGAGATGGAATCCATTTAGCTTGCAATGATTCTGATAAAACAGGAATTATGATTAAATTTGATAGCACAGGAAATATACAATGGGCCAATGCCATTAAGGACGGAAAAGATTCATCCATTGAAGCAATGATAGAATCCAAAGATGGTGGCTATGTGATAGGTGGTCATTTTACGAAAACCTTTACTTTAGGAGAAAATATTATTTTATCAGCTATTGAAGAGTCAGATACTGGTGCATTGATAAAATATAACACAAAAGGAGAAGCACAGTGGGCTAAAGTAATTGGTAGAGCTTCTACTGGGATGCATTCTATTTTAGAAACTAATCAGGGGGATTATGTAATAGGTGGAACTAGATATGCTGCTTCTATCCTAGATTTAGGAGATGAAGTTGTACTTCCTAGCTATCCTAGTGATTATAATGATATAGCTATGCTAATTAAAATCCGAGCAACTGAGATAACAAATCCCGAAATACAACCAGAAGAACTAATAGGAGGAAATGGTAGAAATGAAATTACATCTATTGCTAAAACACAAGATGGTGGTTATATAGCAGGAGGGTGGTTTAGTTGTGATATTGATTTGGGAAATGGAAAAACATTAACTAATCATGGTGACACAGATGGAATGCTTCTGAAATATAATCAAAAAGGAGAGATAGAATGGTCAAAAGTAATAGGTAGTAACCAAAGTGATGGTATTCATGAAGTGATACAAACATTAGATGGTGGATACTTAGTAGCAGGGTATTGTGAAGGAACGATAAATCTAGATAATGGATTTAAGATGAAACCAAATGGTATGTTAATTAAGTACAATAGTCAGGCAGAAGTAGAATGGGTTCAATCCAATGATATCTTTTCTAGTGGTTCTATTATGGGAGGAATAACAGCACTTACAGAAACAGAAGATGGAGGCTATTTGATAGGAGGAACTTATCATAAAAATCATATTGATTTGGGAAATGGAATAGTTGCTGATAGTTCTACAGGTCATGGAGGAATGATAGCCAAATATAACTTTAGAGGAGAGGCACAATGGATAAAATTATTGGAGGCATCTTCTAGCTGGGCAGCTATGTCATCTATTGTACAAACAACGGATGGAGGCTATGCAGTTAGTGGTTTCTTTCCAACTAATAATAACCTAAGTATTGGAAATGATATATATTTACAGCCATTAGCAGAATATACAGGTATGATGATAAAATATGATAAAGAAGGAAATCCAGAATGGAATCAGACATATCCTGTGAAATACAATGATGTTAGAACACCAAAATTAATACAAACACAAGATGGGGGATATGCTATAGGTGTTACTTTAACTTATGATAATCATATCGACTTAGGAAATGGCGTTGTGTTACAGAGAAAAAATACAGATAGTAATGATTTTGCTAGTTCAACTTTAATAAAATATAATACTAGAGGAGAAACACAATGGGCTAAGTCAATACAAGATAGAAGTGTCAATTATGTTCATGCCATAGAAGAAACAAAAAATGCAGAATTGATGATAGTAGGACAATTTAGTGATGCCAGAATTGAATTAGAAAATGGAATTGTTTTAAATAATCATTCTGTAAATAGTTATGATGGGTTTGTGGTAAAATACGATAATAAGGGAGAAACAAAATGGGCACAAAGCATAGGATTACCAGATAAAAATGATACGATTAATGCTATCACAGAAGTCGCATATGGAATTTATGTTGTAGGAGGACGTTTTAACTATGACAGTACCGCTCATTCTGGTGATGCTAGTATAGTGAAGATAGAGGAAAAAAAGGCAGGAATTCAAGAGTTAGAAGTAGAAAATGCAAGAAAAGAATTCGAAATAGTGACAGCAGTTGAAAAAAGAGAAGATATAACAGGGGGAAGTATTTCAGGAGAAGGTGAAAAGCCTTATGAAGTAGTAAAATATGGTGATACGAACACAAAAGAAATAAAGATGATTCCAGAAGAAGGTTATGAGATTCTTAATATTACAGTAAATGGAGAAGATTATACTTTTGAAAAGACGGAAGATGGAAGTTATACCATGCCAGCATTTACGAATGTGATGGAAGATAAACAAGTAGTAGTTACTTATACTTTAACAGATTATAAAATGACACTTCATAAGATAGACCAAAAAACCAAACAACCATTAGCAGGAGCTACTTTTAGTATAGAACAAGCAAGTGAAAATGGTACAGATACAAATTTAGAAAATGTAATAGGGGATTTCCGTCAAAAAACAATAGAGGATCCTGATTTTTCAACAATTGGATTGATTCGAAATCAAATGTATTATTTTGAAAAAGTGGATGATAAGTATATAGCAACCAATAGCAATGCTTATCAGATATCTACTACGACAGCGAATACCATTGCAACTTCCTTTATGCCAATTAATTTGATGGGAAAGACAGGAAAATATAGAATAGAAATAAATGCAGAGATTGATAGTGAAGAGACCATTGGTATTGGTTATGCAACGATATCAGATACAGGTGTTGCACCATCTTATGATAATCCAGATGGAAGATTTATGTATCTAACAGGAAATGTGCCTGCTCAAAATTATAGTTGTGAATTAGAAGGCGGAAAAACGTATTATTTACATGTTGGCTATAAAAAAGGAGATGGTGCCTCTCATTATAATGATAAAATGATGATAAATGGTATTAAAGTTTACCAACCAGCTTATCATTTTGATTTATGGGACGGAAAATATCAATTACATCCAGAAATGAGTGATAAAAAGTCTTATTTGCCAATTGATTTAACAAATCATGTTGGAAATTATGTTTTGAAAGTGAATGCAGAAATAGATAGTGAAGCAAAAAGAGATATTGGATATGCCATCATAACAGAAAATGAAGAAATACCAGATAGCAAAGACCAAAAGGCATTTATGAAGTTATCTGGAAAACAAGAGGCAAAAGATTATACCACTACATTACAAGGTGGAAAAATGTACTATTTATACTTTGGATATGATAAGACAGGAAATACACCAATAGAAAAGCAAGCATTTGTGATTCATCATGTGGAAGTAAAGCCTTATGGTGTACAAGTAACAACGAATCAAGAAGGACAAGCCAGTGTGCAAATTCCATTTGGTAAATACAATATAATAGAAACAGAGGCACCACAAGGATATTTAAAAAGCGAAGAACCAGTAGAAATCGAATTTGTAGCAGGTGGAAAAAAAGAGTTTATGATTGAAAATAAGGAAAGTGCTAAAGTTGTAGTTCATCATGTGGTAAAAGGCACGAACCAGAAAATAGCAGAAGATGAGATAATAGAAGGAAAAGAAGGAGAGACCTATCGAACACAGCCACAAATGGATTTAGAAAAATATACGTTGGAAGTAGATGGTCAAGGAAGATTTATTGTTCCAGAAAATGCATCTGGTAAATTTACAACAGAAAAGAAAGAAGTTATTTACGAATATGTAGAAAAACAAATACCATTAACAGTATATCATTATATAGAAGGTACGATGCATCAAGTGCCATTAGCAAATGGACAAGGAGCAGAGGCAATAAGACAGGTTGGAAAAGAGGGAGAAAGTTATACCACTTCTCCAATAGCACAAAAGGATTTAAGTCCTGAGTATGAATTGGCACAAATACCAGTTAATAGCACAGGGGTTTATGAAAAACAGGAAATAAGTGTTACTTATTATTACAAAAAAGTAGAAAGAATGGTAAAATTGACAAAATACCAAGAAGATGGAGTAACACCATTGGCAGGAGCTAAATTTACCATTACAGCTAAAAATGGACAAAAGGGAGAAGTTAGTCAAGATAACACGTACATAACCAATGCACAAGGAGAAATAGAAGTAACATTAGGATATGGTATCTACGAAGTAACTGAAATAGAAGCACCAAAGGGCTATGTTTTACCAGAAAATCCAACAACAGAAGTAGTCATTGATAAGGAAATACAAAATAAACAATTAAATATTACGAATGCAAGAGAAAAAGGAACTGTAATTGTCCACTACTATATAGAAGGAACCAAGGAGAAAGTACCATTAGCTGATGGAACAGTAGCAGAAGATTTCGTTATGACAGGGGAAATTGGTTCTATGTATGCAACAAAGGAATTAACCAATGTAAGTAAAAAGTATGAATTGAAGGCAATACCAATTAATGCTAGTGGTTTGATAAAAAAAGATACAACAGAAGTTATATACTATTACAAAGCAAAAGAGAAACCAGTTGTACAAGATGTTAAATTGGTAAAGACAAGTGATAAACAGACGATAATGAGACCAGATGAAAAAATACCTTATACAATAACTTACACAGGAGTATTAAATCATTATAAAGGAGATGCCATTGTAACAATAGTAGATGAATTACCATACGAAATAGAAGTAACAGAAGGAAAGTCAGATTTGGCAGGTGGCATCTATGATGCTAAAAATAAAACAATCACATGGACAGAAAAGATAGAAGGAATTGATACAGATACAGAGGGAAAAAGGCAAATTAGTATAACCAAAGCAATTGAAGTTACCTATAAAAATCTAGATAGCAATACTACAAATTTAAGTAATAAAGTAACTGGCCAGATAAAATTATTAGATACAGACGGAGAAAACCCAACAGAACCAAGTGAACCAATCGGAAAAACAGAAGAAACCAACCAAATACCAATCGATATCTTCACCAAAGTAGATGTAACATTAATGTGGGTTGATTCAGAAGAAGAAAAGCAGTTAAGACCAGAAAAGCTTATTCTACAAGTTAAAAAAGATGGAGAAGTAGTGGCTAGTAAAGAAATTACAATAACAAAAGAAGAAGATAGTGATATAGCAACTTTTGAGAAATTGCCAAAATATGATGAAAATGGAAATCAAATTACCTACACAGTAGATGAGACAGTATTACCAGGAGAAGAACATAAAGATGATTTACAGTATTATGAGAAAACGATAGAAGGGACAACGATTACCAACACAATAGATAAAACAATTAATCAAAAGCAAGGTAAGGTAATCGTAGAACATATTGATAAAAAGACAGGAAATGTATTAAAGACAATTGTAAAAATAGGCAAGATAGGAGAAATTTGCCAAACAACCAAAGAAGAGATAGAGGGATATGAATTGGTAGATTCACCAAAAGATTCTAATATTGTCATAACAGAGGTAGATCAAAAGGTAACTTATTATTATGAAAGAATTGCATCAGGTATCATTGAAAAACATATAGATATAAATACAAAAGAAGTGCTATATCATAAAACACATACTGGACAGCAAGGTGATAAATATACAACCCAGGCAAAAACGTTTGAAGGATTTGACTTAATGAATACACCAATCAATGCACAAGGTGAAATGACAGCAGATATCATAGAAGTGGTGTACTGTTATAGTAGAAGAGCTAGTGTGAAAGTAGAACATCTAGAGAAAGGAACAGGAAATAAAATAGCAGAAGATGTCAAGATTACAGGTCATGAAAATGATGCTTATACAACCGAGAAAAAAGATATAAAAGGATATGTACTAGCTGAAAATCCAACCAATCAAAAAGGGAAAATGGAAGTAACGAAAAAGGCAGATGGAACCTATCAAACAGAAACAGTAGTGCAATATTATTACACTAAGAAACGACTACAAGTAGTGGAAGAATATGTGAATATAGAGGATAATACAGTGATTGAAACTATTATACATGAAGGAACGATAGGAGACCAGTATGAAGTTCATCCAAAAGAGATAGAAGGATACGAGTTAGTAGATAAGGACGAAAATGGAAATAGTTTATTACCAAATAATAATAAAGGCATCATAACAGAGGAGAAAACGACAGTACGATATTATTATAAAAAGAAAGCAAAAGTAGTTGTAAAATATCTAGATCAATTGACAAAAGAAGAGATTGAAACAGAAGAAATACATGGCTATGTAGGAGATAGTTATCAAACGAAAGAAAAGCAGTGGGAAGGATATGATTTAGTTGAAACCGCCCAAAATGCAACTGGAAAAATGACAGCTAATACCATAGAAGTAAAATATTATTATAGAAGAAAGACACAAGTTGAAGTACAATACTTGGAGAAGCAAACCAATCAAATACTTTCTGATAAAGAAACCATAAATGGATATGTAGGCGATAAGTATCAGACAAAAAGAAAAGGTATCCCATGTTATGAATATGTAGAAAGTACAGGAAATGAAGAAGGTTATATGACAAAAGATAAAATAATAGTAAAATATTATTTTGAAAAGCAAGAATTTAATTTAAGAGTAGATTCATGGATAAGTAATGTAGTCATAAATGGCGTAACAAAAGGTGGAAAGACATTATCTAGTAAAGAAGAGATATATAAGCTAGATATTCATAGGAACCAAGTAAATAGTACAGAGGTGAAAGTAACCTATAAAATACGAGTGAGCAATGTAGGACAAGCAGAAGGCAGTGTTATAACATTAACAGATGTTATGCCAAATGGTTTTAGCTACCATCAAGAAGATAATAAAGTAATTTGGACAAAAGCAGGAGGAATTTTGACTACTACGCAAATGAAAGGACAAATGCTAAAGGCAGGAGAAAATAGAGAAATAGAGTTAGTATTAAGATGGAATAAAGGAGAAGAAAATCTAAAAGAGAAGATAAATACAGTAACCATTTCAGAAGCACAAAGTTTAGCAGGTTTCCAAGAAACAAATCAAGAGGATAATGTGTCTACTGCAGGTATGTTAATTAGTATTGCAACAGGAATGGATAATCAAAACAATAAAACGACTATCATAGCATTCATTTTAGGAATATTAACACTTCTATTAGGAATTTTGGCCTACTTGAAAAGACGTAAATAATAGGGAAAAAAGAGAATTCTAAAAGGAGTTCTCTTTTTTGTATAAGGTTAAAAAAACTGGAAAAACTTTAAATAGAAGTACGAATTTTAAGGAGGTACAGATGGAGACTAGTAATATGAAAAACATGGTGGTTTTAAAGAATTTGCCATCTAATTTAGTAGAAGAGGCAATTGTCATTTTAAAGTCTAGTAAAAAAGTAAAGAAATTAGAGAAAATAGAAAAAAAAGAAAAAAATAAGCAATTGGATAAAAGACAAACGGGGAAGCAAGAAAAAGATTATGTGTTAAAAGAAGCGGAAATGTTAGTATCTAGTTATATTTCAAAGTTAGAAAATAAGCAAGAACAAAAACAGTATGTGACGATAAAAAATAGTAAAAAATATATTAGATTAAAGAAATATGCTTTTTTGTCGAGTTTGGTAATTGTGATACAGACCATACTGCTTATCGTAAAATAAGGCATAAAACACCTCTTGTTATCATATCATTTAGGGAAGAAGATGAAACAAAGGAAGAGGTGTTTTTTACATGGAAAGAGTTATGACAGTGGAGGAAAAAATTAGACGAGCCGAGGAGATTTATGAAAGAAGAAAACAAGGAGAAGCACGACCAGTTGCAAAGGTAACAGTAAATGACAAAAAAGATTTAAAATTGTTAAAGAAAATGATAATACAGGTATTAATTTGTGTTGTTATCTATTTGACCTTTTTTATCATTCAAAATCAGGAGTATGTATTTTCCAAAGATTTTGTCAATAAGGCAAATGAGATACTTTCCTATGATACTAATTTTTTGGCATTATATGAAATGGTAAAGGGACAAATTATGAGTTTTGCACAACAAGAGCAAGAACAGCAACAGGAACAAGAACAACAAGAACAGCCAAATCAACAACAAGAGCAAGAGAATTCGCCGTCAGAAACGACTGAACAATCAAGTAATGAAGCAATTGGAGGAGCAGAAGAAGGCGAAATAAAGCAACCAGAAAATTTATCACAAGAAGAAATAGATATACAAAATATAAAAAATACCACTAGTTTTATCAAACCAATTGAGGGAATTATTAGTTCTTCTTATGGACAAAGAGATACCGCAACAGGTAATGTACCTAAAAATCATACAGGTACAGATATAGCAGCTAATTTGGGAACTAAAATAATAGCTGCCACAGAAGGAGAAGTGGTTTTGGCATCAGAAGAAGGTGATTATCGGAAAACACTTAAAAATTCAAATAGGAGAAGTTAGTATTATTTATGCACATTGTAATCAGTTATATGTAAAACAAGGGGATAAAGTGACACAAGGACAGGAAATTGCAGAGGTTGGTTCAACTGGTAATTCCACAGGTCCACATTTACATTTTGAGATTAGAATTTCGGAACGAACGATAAATCCGCAAAATATTTTGGAATTGTAGGGGAGGAAATATATGCGATTTAGGGTTGATTTGAAAATATTTCTTTTTGTCGTTTTGTTTTATTTTACGAAGCAGATGGAAGTATATGGTGTTATTATGTTTTTTGCGTTTGTTCATGAGCTAGGACATTTGGCAGCAGGTTTATTGTTAGGAATGAAGCCAGAAAAAATGGAGTTTTTGCCATATGGCGTGTCAATTTCTTTTGGATTGACACCAAAAGATTACAATAAAAAAATAAAACATGGCAATCAACTAGAATTAAAAAAGATATTGGTTGCCTTAGCAGGACCTATTACAAATGCTATGGTGATAGCAGTAATCTTACATATGAGGGAAAATGTTTTTTTTACTTTTATGATATTGTATTCAAATTTGTTGCTTATTTTGTTTAATTTGTTACCAATTTATCCACTAGATGGCGGAAGAGTGATAAAAGGAATCCTACATATATTTTTGGGAAAGAGGAAGGCAGACAAATATATCAATTGTATATCATTTGTTGTTTTGATGATGGTGACTTTTGCTGCAAGTATTGCTGTTTACAAGTTTGAAAATATTGCTATCTTTTTGATGGTTCTCTTTCTTTGGGGGCTTTTTATTCGCGAAGATAGAATTTATGAAAGAAGGAGTAAAATTTATGGTTTGCTTGAAAAGACTCAAAATTAGACTTGCTGGTTAATCTAAATTATTGAATCATAAAAACACATAAACTTTTTCTATCTGTATAAAGGGAACCCCTTTCATGTTTAAAACGACGCTTTTCTCTATTTTTTATAAATTCCTCGGCTACCCTTCATAACGTTTACAAATTCTAAGCAAAAGCCACAACTATACCCGAAAACAGGACCCTTTGTGGCTTTTGTCTAAGAATTTGTAAAACTATTTTGGTCGCATTCGTCTTTTATAAAAAATAGAGAAAGGCGTCGTTTTACCTTGAGTAAACTAACAAAATTAATGTATGAAGGATGCTTTTAAAAAGTACGAACTTTTAAAGGAACTTACCAAAAAAATCGAAACTTAAGTTAGAAAAGTATTGAAATAAAATGAAATAAATAGTAAACTAATAGGTAAGAGAAAATGTTATCAATTGGGATGAATTTAATAGTTTGTGAATTTTTCTTTCGCAAATATGGTAGACAAGTTGTGCTAATTGAAAAAGGAGAAGGTTTAAATGAGAAACAATAGAAACAAAAATAATAGAGGAGTTTCTTTAATTTCATTAGTAATAACAGTGATTGTGTTAATTATACTTTCTAATATTGTTATTTATGAAGCAAGAGATAATTTAAAATTAGGAAAACTAACCGAGATGCAAAGTGATATCGACGATTTAAGAGATAAGGTTTCCTCTTTTTATGCACAAAATGGTAAAATTCCAGCTACTATTCCATATACGAACTTGGACAAAATAAAATCAGCAGGGATAATCAGTAATATGGTAGATACAGGAGACTTTTTAGTCATTGATTTATCAGTTCTTGAAAATTTGACCTTAAATAAAGGAAAAGATTTTGAAAAAGTAAAAGAAAGTCCAGAAAGTGCTAATTTTTATACAGATTTATATATTATCAATGAAGCAAGTCATAATATATTTTATGTTGCAGGTGTGACCATAGATGATAAAATTTTTTATACAGATTATACATCAGAAAATATAGATACAGCATCTGTTAATTTAAAATATGTGAAGAATACAAAAATTCCAGATGGATTTTACTATCTAGAAGGAATAGATGACGCAGAAATTAGGATAAGAAGTGATGATAATACACAAGAGTATAAATGGATTTCTAAGGAGGAAAAGATAAGTAATATTCCAGATGATGTAGAAATACCGAGTACAGAACAAGAGGATTTTATAAAAAGTGTAAATGCCTATCAAGGATATTATAAAAATGTGGCTAATGATAAGGTAATTTATTTGGGATTACAAAATTGGTCACCTGTTTATGATAAAGATGGAATTTATCGTGATAAAAATGAGGATACAGCTTATATTCCACAAGGTTTTAGTGTGTCTCAAACACCAGGAGAAGATACCATTGGCGAGGGGTTAGTGGTAAAAGATAGTAAGCAGAATGAATGGGTGTGGATTGAAGTTCCAAAATCAATTTATACAGCTGCAATGTCAAATGAAGATTATGAAAATATAGAAAAGGATATGCAAGCTTATGTAACTGGTTATTCTGATGGTAACAGCATAGATGCATGGTTTTCAGAAGCACAACATGGTTTTGCAAATGCTAATCAATATCAGGAGTGGAAAAATAATATGTTAAAAAGCGTGTATGATAAAGGAGGATTTTATGTAGGAAGATATGAAGTAGGAACAACTACACTTAGAACTTCAGCATCTACCTCGGAAACGACACCAATTATTCAAAAAGGTGCTTATCCTTATCATTATGTGACATGTAAGCAGGCACAAGCATTAGCAAAGAGTTTGGCAACAGAAGGAAAAACAACTAGTTTAATGTTTGGAATTCAATGGGATTTGATGATGAAATGGATAGAGACAAAAGGAAATAAAACACAAGATGAATTGAAAACGGATTCCTCTTCTTGGGGGAACTATAAAAATATTTTAGAAACAACTGGGGAGAAAAATCAAAATGGTGCATTAAATATTTATGATTTAGCAGGAAATGTATGGGAATGGACATTGGAAAAAGGTACTGATAATAGTAAACCATGTGTGGTTCGAGGAGGAAGCTATGAAAATGAAGGGAATTCTTATCCAGCTTCTTGTCGTTTTCATGATATTATCTCTGATTCTAATGGTACCTTAGGTTTTCGAGCTGTTTTGTATTAGTTGTAATATTTTTGTGTTACTGTTCAGGCCTTAATTAGATAACATACAAAAAAGCTTACGATATAAATATTTTTTGAAAAAACATATCACGGGTCTACCATTGGGTCTTTTCTTCAAAATCTTTATATAGTAAGCTTTTTATTATAAAAATTTGTTTAAGGCTAAACTGTAACATTTTTGTAATATTTTAGCAATATTTTTGTTATAATTCATTGACTTTTTGCTGTTTTCGTTATATGATATAAATGTTTATGTGTTTATTTTTAAATCCTAAGGAGGAAAAATATGGGAGAAGTAATCGTAATTACATCAGGAAAAGGTGGAGTAGGAAAAACAACAACAACAGCAAATTTGGGTTCAAGTTTAGCAGTAGAAGGAAAAAAAGTCGTTTTAATTGATACCGATATAGGATTGCGTAATTTAGATGTTGTTATGGGATTAGAAAATCGAATTGTATATGATATTGTAGATGTAGTAGAAGAAAAATGTAAATTGAGACAAGCTTTGATAAAAGACAAAAGATTTAAAGAATTATATTTATTACCAGCAGCTCAAACGAGAGATAAAAGTGCAGTGGATGAAGATCAAATGAAAGATTTAGTGGAAAAGCTAAAAGAAGAATTTGATTATATCTTAATTGATTGTCCTGCTGGAATTGAGCAAGGTTTTAAAAACGCGATTGCAGGTGCTAATCGTGCTATTGTTGTAACAACAGCGGAGATATCAGCTATTAGAGATGCGGATAGAATTATTGGATTATTAGAGTCATCTGAAATTAAAAATCCTGAATTAGTCATTAATAGAATTAGACCTAATATGGTAAAAAAAGGTGAAATGATGGATGTAGATGATATTGTGGATTTATTATCAATTGATTTAATAGGTGTTGTCCCAGATGATGAATATATTATCACCCAAACGAATAAAGGAGAGCCTGTCATTCAAAACAAAAAAGCACCATCAGGTAAGGCTTATATTGAAATTGCTAAAAGAGTATTAGGCGAAAAAATAGAGATAACAATTCCAGGGAGAGAGAAAGGCTTTTTGGCAAGATTAAAACAATTATTTAAGAAATAGGAAACCAGTTTGGGGGGAAGAAAAGATAATGTTTGAAAACATAATGAGATTTTTTAAGAAATTTAACAAAAATGAAGAAAATGAGACAAGCCATTCTAGAGAAGCTGCTAAAGAAAGATTACATTTGGTTTTAATGCAAGATAGAGCCAATGTTTCAGCAGATTTTTTGGAGCTTATGAAACAAGAGATTATAGAAGTTATCAAAAAATATATTGATGTGGATGAAGGAGCCATTGATGTACGTCTTACGAATAAGGAGAATGAAGATGGTACAAATGGAGCACCAGCTTTATATGCTAATATTCCAATTGTAAATATTAAAAATGAGGCAAGAAAAACAGAGAAAAAAGAAGACAAGAAAGTACAAAAGAAAGAAAAAGAGAACAAGAAAAAAACTGAAAAATTAGAAACAAAAGAGAATAAAGAAGAAAGTTCAGAAGAACAAGAACAGGCAGAACCAATCATAGAGATTCAAAATGAGAGAATTGCTAAAGTTATTTTAGAAAGTGGAAATTACAGTCAAGAAGAGAAAAAGAAAGATTTGAAAGAAGAAGAAAAATCAGATGTTATCATGGATGAGGGAGAGGAAGAAATACAACAAACAAAAGAAGAACCTAAATCAGAAAATTAAATTAGAAAAAGAGTGATTTAATGAGGAAAAGGGAATTAAAGAATATAGAATGGAGTATTGGAATCATTGCAATTATCCTTTGTATAATAGGGTTAGTTGCATTATTTTCTGCTACGCAAGAAGCAGAACATGATGAATTTAATAAACAATGTATATGGCTTGTTGTTAGTATTATAATTAGTGTTATTGTGATGTTTATTAATTATGAAACTATGGTAAAAGTTTCTCCGATATTTTATGGTATATTTATAATTTTATTATTAGTAGTGTTATTTACAACACCAATTAATGGTGCGAGCAGTTGGTTTGATATCGGATTTTTTTCTTTGCAACCAGGAGAATTTGCCAAAATATTTGTTATTCTTTTTTTGACCTATGGTATTAATAGGGTACAACAAAGAGATAAGAGAGATATTAATAAACCAATTCAATTGTTAATTATATTGTCAATTTTGGCAGTTCCTATTTTATTGATTATCAAACAACCAGATTATGGTACAGCAGCAGCTTTTATGGTATCTGCTATCTTTATGCTGATAACGGCTGGGATTGATAAAAAATATATTATTGCAACAATTCTTCTTGTGGTGATATCCATTCCCTTGGTATATCATTTGGTGTTACCAGAACATGCTAAGCAAAGAATTGATATCTTTTTAAATCCAGAATCAGATCCGCGTGGTGCAGGATATAATATTATTCAATCGAAACTTGCTATTGGAGCCGGAGGATTAACAGGAATGGGACTTTTAAAAGGAAATCAAACACAATTAGGTTTTTTATATCCCAAAACAACAGATTTCATATTTGCTGTAATAGGAGAAGAGATGGGATTTTTAGTAGCAGGGACGATTATTATCCTCTATGTGATGCTGATAACAAAATGTTTATATGTGGCTAAAACAGCAAAGGATGAGTCTGGTTCTTTAATTGCTTCTGGTATTACAGGTATTTTTGTTTTTCATATGATAGAAAATATAGGAATGGTAATGGGATTGTTGCCTATTACAGGTGTGCCTCTTCCTTTTATTAGTTATGGTGGTAGTTCTTTAATTACAAATTTTATCTGTATTGCATTGTTATTGAATATCAGTAGCAAAAGACAAAAGACCATATTTGTTAAATAATTTTCTACTTTATTGTATGCTTTATGGAAGAATTGAGAAATCTTCTATTTATGAAATATAGTAGAATAAGGAGTTAAAAAATGTTTTTGCATTCATTAAAAATAGGAAATGTAGAATTAGAAAATAATTTAATATTGGCTCCTATGGCTGGTGTAACGAACCAGCCTTTTCGAATGATTTGTAAAGAATTTGGACCTGGTATGGTATGTACAGAAATGGCTAGTGCAAGGGCTATTTTTCATGATGATAAAAAGACAAATCGTTTATTAAATATTGAAGGAGAGAAAAGACCTATCAGTATTCAAATTTTTGGTAGTGATGAGGAAACTATGGGATATGCTGCTAGCTATGCTAGTCAATTTGCAGATATCATAGATATTAATATGGGATGTCCAGCTCCCAAAGTTGTGAAGAATGGAGATGGAAGTAAGCTTCTTTTAGATTTAGAGCAGGCAGAAAAAGTGATGAAGGCAGTTGTGAAAAATGCTAAGGTTCCTGTAACTTTAAAATATCGAAAGGGATGGGATACAAATCATTTGGTTGCAGTAGAAGTGGCAGAGATTGCAGAAAGAGTTGGTATTTCAGCAATTACGATTCATGGAAGAACAAGAACTGAATTTTATTCTGGTAAGGCTGATTTAGAAATAATCAAGAAAGTGAAACAAGCAGTACATATTCCAGTTATCGGAAATGGAGATGTTGTGGATGAGCAATCAGCTTATAGAATGTTTCAGGAAACAGGAGTAGATGGAATTATGATAGGAAGAGGAAGCTTTGGAAACCCTTGGATTTTTCAAAAAATAGCTTATTTTTTAACAACAGGAGATAAGTTACCAGAACCATTGAAAGATGAAAAATTGAAAGTGATGAAACATCATATTGCGTTAGCAGTTAAAGAAAAAGGTGAGATAGCAATCAAAGAATTAAGAAAACATATAGCTTGGTACACAAAGAATTTAAAAAATTCAAGTGAATTTAGAAATAGTATCAATCAAATTGAGACAGAGCCAGAATTAATCACTAAAATAGAAGAATATTTTGAAACTCTTTAAAATAAAATGATAGTGGATTTTATATCTACTATTTTTTTGGAGGTAATGTTTTGAATAAAAAGAGTATTTTAATTTTATTGGTGATTACTATTATGATAGGTGTTATCGTCTTTTTTACTTTTTTTCACATAAAAACGGCTAAAAGTTTAAAAATTGGTAATAATAGTAGTAGTCAAGAAATTGTAGATTATATTTTAAATATTAGTTCTTATGAAACAAAAATAGAGGTACAAGTAAATAGTAACAAAAATAAAAATCAGTATCTTTTAAGACAACAATATCAATCTCCAGATAAAGAGACGCAAGAGGTATTAGAACCAAGCAATATTGCTGGAATCAAAATGATACGAAATGGAAATCAATTAACAATTGAAAATACAAGTTTGAATTTGAAATCCATTTTTGAAAATTATGAATATTTAGCTGACAATATTTTAGATTTAAGTTGCTTTATAAAAGATTATCAATCTGATGAAACAGCAAAGTGGGAAGAGGAAAATAATCAAATTATTATGATGACAAAACAAGATAAGCAAGAAAAAAAGCTATTTGTGGATAGAAAGACAGGAAATCCAGTTAAACTAGAAATTAGATGGACGAACAAAAATAATACGGTTTACATACTATATAATGAGGTGAATATGAATAGCTTAAAATAGACTATTTGTTTACTTTCACTAATATTTAAAATAGCATGAAATATACTTGACAATACACTAATAGTAGGAGTGAAGAATATGCAAGTTAAACGAGGAGATATGTTTTATGCAGATTTAAGTCCAGTAGTTGGCTCAGAGCAAGGTGGTATTAGACCAGTTCTTATTATACAAAATGACTTAGGAAATAAGTATAGTCCTACTGTAATTGCCGCAGCAATCACTTCTCAAACCGGAAAAAATAAGTTACCAACTCATATTGAAATAAATTCCGATTCTTGCGGATTAAAAAGTAATTCAGTCGTGTTAGCAGAACAAATAAGAACTATTGATAAAAGCAGATTAAAAGAAAGAATTGGTCATATTCATGATGAAAAAATTATTGATCAAGTTAATAATGCTTTAGGCGTAAGCTTTGGATTAGATGAGTAGTGTGACAAAAGGGACGCCCCTCTTGTCACACTCATATTTTTAATTTTTTTATGATTTTGATTTCTTTATATAAATTATCAATAATTGCTTTTCTGGTTTCATAGGCTTTTTTGTATTCTTCATAGATAGATAGGTAGTTTTCAATGGTTTCATTATTTTTTAACAACATTTTAATGCCTTCTGTGTAGTAATTTTTGTCTTTTTCCTTTTTGGAAGCATCTCTTTTTTCTCTGTATTTTTCCATTTGCTCGAACCTTTTTAATTCATTTTCTAAGTCTTCTACATAGCCTTGAATACAAGAAATTTCATATTCAATATCATCAATAACTACTTTAAATAATTTTTTGACGATGAGAGGATTGTTTTTTCCAGATTGGCAATTTTCAATTAGAATTTTGAGGGTATCTGAAATTCCGATATGTGACTTATATTGTCTTTTACTAACGATGGCATCGTATTCGTCTGCAACACGAATGATTTGCCCTTCATAAGGAATTTCTTTTTTGGTTAATCCTCGTGGGTAGCCAGCTCCGTTTAAAGCTTCATGATGATAAATGGCTCCTGCTGCATAAGGTTGCAATTTGGAATCTTTCATACACATTTCGTAGCCAAGTGTAGTATGTGTCTTCATGGTTTCATATTCTTGGTCAGTTAATTTTCCTGGCTTTTGGAGTACTTCTGGAGGAATAAATAATTTACCAATATCATGTAAATAGGCACAAATGGTGCAGTATTCAGTAAAACCTTTATTACAATGAAGATATTCACAAAGTCTACAAGTTAGACTGGCTACATTTTCACAATGTCTTCTAGTAAAAACATCTAGTCTATCTAACATGTTTAATTGATATCGCATACTTTCATCTAAATTATAAGATTTTAAGTTTGTTTTATCATAAAAATCAAATTCATGGCTCATGTTTTTCTCCTTCGTTTTAAATTTTCTTTATCATAGCATGAAAGAAAAAAAACTGCAAGTTTAGATATTTATTTAAGTTTTAGTTTTTTAGGAGACGCTTTTCTTATCCAGTAATGTAACTATGAATGGTAACGAATTGTTACGACCTAAATGACTTAAATAAAAAAATGATTGAAAAACAGCCCAATATGTGGTATTATAGAAAAGTAAAAAAGCAAATGGAGGGTCAATATGTATAGAACAAGAATGTGTGGAGATTTAAGACAGGAACATGTGGGAGAAATGGTAGAACTTAGTGGTTGGATACAAAAAATTAGGGACTTAGGTGGAATGATTTTTATTGATTTACGAGATGAATTTGGTGTAACACAAATTGTTGTATGTGATGAAGATTTACAACAACAGGCGAAGCAAATAACTACAGAAAGTTGTATTCACATTTCACGGAGAAGTTGTGGAAAGAACGAATAAAAATACTAAAATCCCAACTGGAGATATTGAAGTAATGGCAAAAGCAATAGAGATATTAGGAAAATGTAAAAATGTACTTCCTTTTGAAATTAATACTAATCAAGAAGTAAGAGAAGATTTACGATTAGAATATCGATTTTTAGATTTGAGAAATGAAGCCTTGCATCATAATATATTACTTCGTTCTAAAATATTAAAAACATTAAGAGATAAAATGGATGAGTTAGGATTTACTGAAATTCAAACTCCTATTTTAGCAAATTCTTCACCAGAAGGGGCAAGAGATTATTTAGTACCAAGTAGAATTAATCCAGGAGAATTTTATGCACTTCCTCAGGCACCACAGCAATTTAAGCAATTGTTAATGGTATCAGGATTTGATAAATATTATCAAATTGCTCCTTGTTTCCGAGATGAAGATCCAAGAGCAGACAGGGCACCAGGAGAATTTTATCAATTAGACTTTGAGATGAGTTTTGCAACACAGGAAGATGTTTTTCAAATAATAGAAGAAGTAGTTCCATATACTTTTAAAAAATTTACAAATTGGAAAGTGGATGAAGGACCATTTGTGAGAATTCCATATCAAGAAGCAATGGAGAAATATGGTATTGATAAACCAGATTTAAGAAATCCATTGATAATTCAAGATATGACTAAAGTGTTTGAAAGTTCTGACTTTAATGCTTTTAAAGGTAAGACGGTAAAAGCTATTATAGTACCAGATGGAGCAACACAAGGTAGAAAGTTTTTTGACAAAATGGTAGAATTTGCAACTACAGATGAAGTAGGAGCAAAAGGATTAGCATGGACCAAATGGGATGAAACAGGAGAAGTAGTAGGTGGAATTGCTAAATTTATTACCAAAGATATCAAAGAAACTTTGGAAATAGACTATGGAGTAGAGAAAAATGCAGCTATTTTCTTTCTTGCAGATGAATTGGAGAAAGTACAAAAAATGGCAGGTTTGGTGAGAATAGAATTAGGTAAAAGATTAGATTTGATAGAAAAAGAAGTTTATAAGTTTTGCTTTATTGTAGATTTTCCAATGTATGAATTATCAGACGAAGGAACGATAGATTTTAGTCATAATCCATTTTCTATGCCACAAGGAGGATTGGATGCGTTATTGAATAAAGACCCATTGGATATACTAGCTTATCAATATGATGTAGTGTGCAATGGTTATGAAATGGCATCAGGAGCTGTTAGAAATCATAATCCAGAAACTATGGTAAAAGCTTTTGAGATAGCAGGATATTCAGAAGAAGAGGTAAAAAATAGATTTGGAGCTTTATATCATGCTTTTGAATTTGGCACACCACCACATGCAGGAGCAGCACCAGGTGTGGATAGAATGGTTATGCTAATTACAGATTCGCAAAATATTAGAGAAGTAATAGCGTTTCCAAAGAATAAAAAAGCAAGAGATTTGTTAATGCATGCACCATCTGTTGTTTCAAAGCAACAATTAGATGATGTACATATTAAAATAAAATGAGAGGGAGAAAAATGGAATATAGATTTAAACCAAGTGATAGAGTATGTTCACAAGAAATGATTATTGAATTAGATGGTGATACCATAAAAAAGGTGACCATAATAGGAGGATGTGCTGGAAATACAGTAGGAGTTTCTAATTTAATTCAAGGTATGAAGATTGATGAGGCGATTGAAAGGTTAAAAGGAATTCCATGTGGTTATAAAGGAACTTCTTGTCCAGATCAACTTTCAATCGCGTTAGAGGAAGCAAAAGCTAAATTAAACCATAAATCATAATGAAAAATCTAGGATATGGGGAAGAATAGATAATGAAAAAAAGAGTTTTATTGGGGATGAGTGGAGGAGTTGATAGTTCTGCATCAGCTGTTTTGTTGCAAAAACAGGGATATGAAGTAATCGGTTGTACGATGAGATTATGGAAGCCAAGTCATGATGAGAAACAAACAAAATGCAGTGGAAACCAATCAGTAAACGATGCTAGAAGCATTTGTAACCAATTAGGGATTTTTCATGATACCATTTATTGTCAAGAAGAATTTAAGAAAAAAGTGGTGGATTATTTTATTAAGGAATATCAAGAAGCTAGAACGCCAAATCCATGTGTAGAATGTAATCGATATTTAAAATTTGGTACTTTTTATCAAAAGGCAAAAGAATTAAATTGTGATTATATGGCAACAGGCCACTATGCAAGTATTGAATTTTCTAGCAAATACCAACAATATGTATTAAAAAAATCAAAAGAAGAGAAAAAAGATCAAACTTATTTCTTATATACAATTCCAAAGGAGCAATTAAGTTTTATAATTTTTCCATTGCAAAATTATAGAAGTAAAGAGGAAATCAGAAAAATTGCAGAAGAAAAAGATTTATTGGTAGCTCAAAAAAAGGATAGTCAAGAGATATGTTTTATTCCAGATGATGATTATCAAAGATTTTTGGCAAAATATGCTACCTATCAAAGTAAAAAAGGGGATATTGTTTTAAAAAATGGAAAGATTTTAGGACAACATGATGGTATCATAAATTATACAATAGGGCAAAGAAAGGGATTAGGAATTTCGTATCAAGAACCTTTATATGTATTGGAATTGAATCGAGAAAAAAATCAAGTAATTGTTGGTACACAAAAAGAGTTATATCAGAAGGAATTATTGGCAAAAGAAGTGAATTGGTTAGTGTTTGATTCCTTGAAAGAACCTATTAGATGTAAGGCTAAAGTTAGATATCGAGCCAAAGAAGCAGAGTGTATGGTATATCCTGATAAGGATGGAGTTAAGGTGATTTTTGAGAATGCCCAACGAGCCATAACGCCTGGTCAATCTGTTGTTTTTTATGATGGGGAAATTGTATTAGGAGGAGGAAAAATTTACCTTTAAATCGCTTTTACTGGTCAATGTATGGGAGGGAGAATAAATTTTTTAGTGATAGCCATAATAAATAATAAAAATCAAAAAAAAACTTGTATAATGAATGTAATTATGATATAAATAGACTGTAGTCTATTAGAACAAACTATTATGAAAGGTGGAATATTTGTGGAGGAACAAATGGAAGAAGATAGGAAAACGATTTTAATTGTAGATGATGAGCCACCAATTAGAGATATATTAGTGTATAATTTAGAAAAAGAAGGATATAAAACGATAGAAGCATCAGATGGTGTGACAGCAGTTAATGTAGCATTAGAACAAAAGCCAGATTTAATTTTGTTAGATATCATGCTTCCCAAATTAGATGGATTATCTGTATGCAAAAGGATTAAAAATTCTATCAATGTGCCAATTCTTATGTTGACAGCAAAAGATGGAGAAATTGATAAAATTTTAGGATTAGAATTAGGAGCTGATGATTATATCACAAAACCTTTTAGTGTTAGAGAGTTAGTGGCAAGAGTAAAAGCAAATTTGAGAAAAGTAGAAGTAATTTCTGGTGAGAATCAAGTGATAGAGAAACAGCCAAGTGATGACAAAAAGAAGGAAAGTAAGATAGTAGTAGGAGACTTAGAATTAGATTTAGATAAATTTGAGGTTAAAGTAAGAGGAGAAGTTATGGATTTAACTTTGAGAGAGTTTGAAGTACTTAAGTTCTTAGCTTCTCAGCCAGAACAAGTGGTGACAAGAGAGACACTACTAGAAAAGGTATGGGGATATGAATATTATGGTGATATTAGAACAGTTGATGTGACAGTAAGAAGAATTAGAGAAAAAATTGAAAAAGATACTTCTATTCCTAAAATATTGATTACCAAAAGAGGCGTTGGATACTATATTGCTTCAAAATAAAAATAGATTGCCAAAAGGGATGCTCCTTTTGGCATAAGAATTTTTTGTCGAAAAATGCGATGAAAAGTAAGAGAAAATAGGAAAAATCCCTTGACAAATTAGTAGAATAGAAATTATACTTTTAATAAATTATATAATTTACAAAATACATAAGGAGGGAATATAGTAGTCGACTAAAACAATATATGAATAGAAAATTTGTATCAAAAAGTAATAGAGTTTTAAGAAACGTTTTAAATTCAAAAGAAAATTTAGATATCTTACAAGATTTTATAGAAACCTTTTTAAAGGTAAAAATTAGAAAAATCAGATTAAATCCGTATCTAGAAAGTAAATCAAATCATTTACCATCGCCAGAGAATTTTGGTATTGCAGATGTTAGAATTATATTGCAAAACGAAAAGGAATTAAATGTTGGAATTCAATTTATTGATGGGTATTATGCTCAAAATAAAATGTTGCTATATTATGCTCAAATTCATTCCAATCAACTAGACTATGAGGATAACAGAAAAATGGCAAAAACTGTTACTATTAATTTATTGGATTTTGATTATTTAAAGTCAGATGATTATTTTAACAAGATTGTAATACCATCTAAGGCAGATAATCAAATCGAATTATATGTATTGGAATTAAGTAAGTTTGTACCAAAGAGTTCTCAAAAAATGGATAAGCAAGAGGCATGGATGGCTTATTTGTGTGGAGAACAGGAAGGGATGATGCAGTTTGACAAGATTAAAAAGCTGGATGATTTATTAGAACAATATTGGAAAGATGAAACAATGGAATAAAAAAGGGAAAAAGATAGAACCTAGAGGATGAAATTGGTTCTATCTTTTGTTTCTTTAGTGAGCATCTGTTAAGTTTTGTTTTAGTGTTACTTTTATAATAGTACCTTCTTGCACTTGTTCATCTTTAGCATAATCTTGTGTTATAACAATGCCAGCGCCTTCCATGTTAATATTTAGGTTTTTAGATTTTAAAACATTAGATGCTTCAGAAGCATTCATACCTTTTAAATCTGGGACAGCAACAGAAGTAGAGATACTACTTCCTTGTCCATAAAGGACAATAATAGAATTTTTAGCAAGCATACTTCCTGGCTTAGGTGTTTGATCTTCTACTAATAGTGTATTAGCATCGCCTTGAATATAAGTTTTTGTAGTAAATCCAGATTGTTTCAATATTTTTTCAGCCTCTGATACGGTTTTATTTCTAACATCAGGAACAATGATAGAATGATTAGAATTAGATTGATTAGAAGAGTTATCGTCAGAAGGAACTCCTAAATAAGGCAAAATTTCAGTTAGCATTTGTGATACTACTGGCCCAGCTACTTGTCCACCTTGGTGTCCATTTTTTCCTTGTGGGTCATATAAAGTAAGAAGTAGTACAATTTGTGTGTCTTCAATAGGAGAAATAGCAACATAAGATGCTACATATCCTTCTTCTGCATTGGCTTCTGTTGGTTCAGAAGTTCCTGTTTTACCACCAATGGAATAACCAGATACAGAAGCATTTCTACCAGTACCTTGTGTAACAACAGATTCCATCATTGATTTTACTTTTTCTGATGTTTGTTTTGAAATAACTTGTCTGATTTGGGTAGTAGGAAGTTCTGTTACAGTATCTGTATCTGTGTTAGTGATTTCTTTTACAATACGAGGTTTCATTAAGATACCATCATTAGCAATACAAGAAATAGCAGTAGCCATTTGAAGAGGAGTAACATTTAATCTTTGCCCAAATGAAATAGTAGCAAGTTCAACTGGTCCAACCTTGTCTAAATTTTGAAAGATACTATTTTGTTCCCCATATAGACCAGAATTTGTTGGGTGAAATAAACCGAAAGCTTGATAATATTTATATAAGGTAGTAGATCCGATTTTTTTTCCTAGTTGCATAAAAGCAGGGTTACAAGAATTGCATAGTGCTTGTCTTAGAGATTGAATACCATGAGGTTCTTTACGCCAACAATTAATTTCTATAGAGGAACCTGCGATATCTTCAAATTCTTCATAACCTTTGCAATAAAAATCTCCCACTTTATCAGTTGATATCAAGTTTTCTTCTAAAGCAATAGATGCTGTTATCACTTTAAAGGTAGAACCTGGTTCATAAGTTTCAGAAACCGATTTATTAGCCCACATTTTATAGAGAGATTCACTTTTTTCTTCTGTTGTAAGGGAGTCATAAGTTTGTGCTAGTACAGTATTAGGTGTATAAGGAGAATTTAAGTCATAATCTGGGTAGGCAGCCATGGCAAGGATATCACCTGTTTTTGGATTCATAGCAATAACGTTTCCACCTCTAGAACACTGATTTTCTTCGACTGCTTGTTTTAAATATTTTTCTACAATGGATTGCACATTTAAGTCAATGGTAAGTGTCAAATCGCTACCATTTTCAGCAGAGATATAAGTTTCTTCTGCATTTGGGATTTCTTGCTGATTACTACCTTTTGAACTTACAATTTTACCAGGCGTACCAGTTAAAGCAGATTCCCATTTGGCTTCAATTCCGCTTAAACCTTGATTATCGCTTCCACAAAAACCAATTACATGAGAAGCAACATTACTATAGGGATAATATCTTTTAGTATCTTCATCAATATTGATACCAATTACAATTTTGTTTTCTTCCATCCATTGCTTTAATTGGTCAACTTTTTCTTGTTCTACTTTTTTTATAATAGTTTCTACTTGAGAATCGCTAGTAACTTTTTTTAATACTTCATTATAATCTAATCCGAAAATTTCAGATAGCCCTTTTGTTACTTTTTCTTTATAGTCTTTGGTATCAGCCTGATTGTTTTTTACAATCTTAGTAGGATTGATGGTTATGGTATCGACTTGTGCACCGATAGCAAGTGCCTTTCCTGTTGCATCATAGATGTTGCCACGTTTGGGACTTATAATTTGGTTAATGGTTTGTTGTTGATATGCCATCTCTTTTAGAGAATTTCCTTGTACAAATTGTATAAATCCAATTCTACCAACTAGGAAAATAAAAATTAAGATGGTGATAATTAGTAAGGTTCTTAGTTTTGTAGTATGAATTAGATTTTTTGATTCCAATCCAGTTTTTAGTTTTACTACTTTATGATGATTAGATTTTGTTTTTTGATTTCTTTTGTTTCCCATTAATCTCATTCCTTTTTATCTTAAATTTTTTATTCTGAATGATTCTTGCTATATAACAATATTATTGTATATTAAAAATATAGAAAAATCAATAATAGTTGAAAAAATGAATGAAATGTAATATAGTAGTAAAGGAATATATTTGATTAAGAGAATGAAGAAGAGGTAGGATAGATGAGTACAATTCTGGAAGAAACGAAATTTATTATGAATCAATATCATATTAAAGCCAATAAATCGTTAGGGCAAAATTTTTTAATTCGTGAAGAAGTTGTTCACACAATTGTCAATAGTAGTGAAATCGAAAAAGAAGATTTAGTCATCGAAATAGGTCCTGGACTTGGTACATTAACATCCTGTCTTTTAGAAAAGGCAGGGAAGGTTATTTGTGTTGAATTAGATAATAAAATGATGCACATTTTAAAGGATAGATTTTCACTTTATCAAAATTTTGAGCTAATTCATCAAGATATTCTGAAAGTTGATTTGAAAGAATTAATAGAACAAGAAAAAAAGGAAGGTAGAATCAAAAGGGTAAAAATAGTGGCAAATTTACCATATTATATAACTACGCCTATTATTATGAAATTATTAGAGGAACAATTGCCATTAGAAAGTATAACGGTTATGATACAAAAAGAAGTAGCAGATAGATTGATTGCTATACCAGGAGAAAAGGAAACTGGAAGTATAACATATCGTGTTTATTATTATGCACAAGCGCAAGGAATTCTGGAAGTTCCTAAAAGTTCTTTTATACCAGAACCAGAGGTCTTGTCAAAGGTTATTCAATTAAAGATTCGACAAAAGCCGCCTGTTAAAGTTGAGAATACAGAATTTATGTTTAAAGTGATAAAATATGCTTTTATGCAAAGAAGGAAGACTTTGCTAAATTCACTTGTTAACACTAATGTGTTTAAAAGCAAAGAAATGGGAATGCAGATATTACAGAAGTTGCATTTGGATAGCAATATTAGACCAGAAAATTTGAAGTTAGAAGATTATGCTAATATTTGTAGATTACTACTATTGTAACTATTCAGAGGTGATATATTCCAATTAGAAAGTTTCTATATTTTTTATTGGTAACTCCCAGCTGCGAACAGTCTGTAATCTTATAACAGACTGTAATCTTGCTGGTCCCTCCCGAATTGTTACATCATAAAAAATATAGAAACTTTTATGGTAAAAAACAAAACGTCTGTATCGTTACCTACTATTAGGATAAATTTTTTAAAACTATTCTCAATTTATCTTTTTTATGTTATAATGAAAAGGAAGTATAAAATAGGGAGAATATCATGAATCAGATTTTAATTACAAAAAAATTGTATATTACACCTGAGTTAAAGAGAAAAAAGAAAATGTATAAACTTGAGTTTTTTTTGTCTGTATTTTTAGTGTGTGCTTTAATTTTTGCCTATTTTTATACAGAGTATAATCGAAATAAAGATGAACAAGTATCACAACAAATTTTGGCAAATCTTGAGATTCCTCAAGAAGATACTACAGTTGCCAAAAATAATGTTTTAGTTGTTTTACTAGATGAGGTATCACAAGGAGAAGTTGAACCAGAAGTTGAGCCAGAAATGGAACAACAACAATCACAGCCTCAAAATCAGGTAATGCAAAAAACAGAAAATGGTTATCAGTATATAACAATAGCGACGATTCAAATACCAAAAATTAATCTTACCTATCCAATTATTGACGGTCCGACAGATTCTTCAGCAGAAACAGAAGCCTTGCTAAAGATTTCTCCTACTAAGTTCTGGGGACCAAATCCAAATGAAGTTGGTAATTTTTGTGTAGTGGGTCACAATTATAGAAATACTAGATTTTTTAGTAAAGTGCCTACTTTAAATACTGGTGATATCATACAAATAACTGATTTATCAGGAAAAATGATTCAATATAAGGTTTATAATAAATACCAAGTTGATCCAACAGATGTTAGTTGTACAACACAATTGACAAATGGAAAAAAAGAAGTAACTTTAATTACTTGTACCGATGATAGCAAATATAGGGTAGTTGTAAAAGCAAGAGAGATGAGATAAATAAAGAGTCAGCTTTAAGCTGATTTTTTTTATATTATATAAAAAACCGTTTCCCTAAATCAAGGTGTTTAAGGGTATTTTTGCATAGTACTTGCATATTATCTACCCTTATTTGCTTGATTTTAAAGCATTTCACGGCACTTTTAAATCTTCTTAATTTTATCACATTTACAATTATTTTTCCACATATTTTAGAAAAATCTATTATAAAATGATGATGACTGGAAACATATAGATATAATCTACACTTCCAGTCATTATTTAATTGATAATCTACAAATATTCTACTTTCAGACACTTCATTTTCCGTTTTAAGACGTTTTAATATCATAAACCTATACCGTATATAGTTCCTTTCATAAAATAGTTATCTAAGTACAAACTGGTTGTTTGCAAGTACTCTAACAATATCTGCTCCTAAATCTGCCCTCAATGTTTTAATTATTGTATTTAAAAATACTGTTTCTTTCTCATATTTATTGTAAAGAAATTCATTACAGTTATTTTTATGAGTTTCAATATAAAGTTTTATTCTTTGTTGCATTTCGTTTTCTTCTGGCATATTTTTAATAATTATTTCTGCAATATCTATTTTTCCATTTTTCATTGTTTTTTGCTCCTTTTTAAAATATTTATTATATAAGGTCAATGGCTTCTACAAGTTTATTTATATGTAAGTGGGTGTATCTTTCATTTATTCCACTATCAGTTTTATGTCCTAATATGTATTTACGTGTAAGTTCTTCAACTCCTGCGTTTGCTAATAATGAATTTCCGTGTATGTCTGCACTCATGGGGGGTATGGTTCATATTTAACTGCTCCATAATCGGATTCCATATTTTATCTATATATTGTCTGTAAGATACTGGTTTTCCGTCTATCTCTATCAAGTACTTTGTTTCAGTATTATATCTATCTTGTATAAATTTTAATATTTTCTTGCTTATTGGTATTATTCTATCTTTTCCGTGCGTCTGTTTTACTGCCATTTATCATATATCTTTCTTCAAAATTTATATTGTCTATTTTCTTTAACATTTCATTTATTCTCATACCAGTAAAAATAAGTATTAGAACTGTATCTACATTTTCTATTTTACCTACATTGTCGAATAATATTTGTATCTGCTCATCTGAAAAAGGTATCTTCTTATGTTTTGGCTCATTTTTTCCAAGTTCTAAATCTTTGCTTAAAATTTCCTTGACAAGTTCTTTTCGTTTACCATATTTATATAGCATATTAAATAAATTTCTAATTAAATATTTTATAGAGTAGTCTTTTTCAGAGTTATCTATAACGTCTTGTAACATACCAAAAGTTATATCTACAAATGGCACCTCATAAAGTTCTTTACAATAGTTGTATGCAGTTTTATAACCACCAGTATTAGTTATTGTCTTATAATGCTTTTTGCTCCATTCTTCGTATAAATCTTTGAAAAGAACTGTTGCTTTGTCTAAATCTCTAGGATTTCTTTTATTATCTATTAGAGCAGCTATTGCATCTTCTTTATTCTCAAACCAACCAATAGTATTATATAGTTGCTTTCCGTTGTCATCATAACCTATTGTAACTCTTGCTTGATATGGACGGCGTCTATTTCCACCATTTTTAACAACTCCACCTAACTTACTTGGTAATCTCATTTTTTACCACCCCAACCTTTTACAACTTGTCTTGCTATTGCTGGGTCAGTAATTATACCTAATTCTTCTGTTGTTCTTTCTATAAATTTTTCTGGTATTGGTTTATTTCTTTCTTGAAAAAACTTTACTGTATCTATATTGTATGTGTATTTATCGCTACCGTGGTAACTTAAAAGCTATACCATAATCCACAAGACCGTCTTTGTATTTTAACACGAATACTTTGTAAACTTTCTCCAGTTTCTTCTTGAACTTCTTTGACTGTCATGTTTCTTATTTTCATTTCCCATTTCCTCCTATTCCAGAGGGCAAAACTTGTTGTATTTATTTTTGAAAGTCGCTTGTTTCAATACTTTCCTCTATATATAGTATATACTAAAACATTTATTTTGACTAGTCATTTACGATATGTTTTTCAAAAATTTTACCCTCTTAAAATACTTTGATTACTTTTATTTTTTATTTTTTGTATTAAATTCTTCTGTTATTTTTACTAATCTTTCAATTTGTTCTTCTACTGTTATATTAGTTTCTGCTTTTTCTTTTATCATACGTTCTAGTTCTGTTCTAACTATAAATGAAAGTGCTGATATTATCTCTCTATTAGTTCCTTTTTCTCTTAGTTCACAATAATTACTATCTATTTTTACCATGTTTATTGGGTATTCGGGGTTGTTCTCCAACATTTTTTGTATCTTCTCAAAGTCCCTTTGTTCTGCTTCTTTTCTCCATACTTCTTTTTGGTATATCATTTGCATTACTTCTGCTATATCATATATACTTGCTATCTCATCTTCTTTCATAAAACTACAAGTTAATTTATCTATTCTTGTTATATTTACTGGTACATCTAGTTTATTATTTAATTCTTGAATTTTTGACCAGTTTTTATCTGCTAGTTCTTCTTCATCAATTATTATTGATACCATTATTTTATTCAATTTTTCTGGCGATGCTTGGAATATTATTTTATTGTCAACACAGTCTATAACTATCCATTTATTTATTTCTGGAACTCTTTCTATTTTTATCCAATTATATCTTGTATATTTTAATCTTTTTTCTATTTCTATCAAGCATTGTTCTTGTTCTTCTGGTGGTATTTTATCTTCAATATTCAAAAATACCATATTTACTCCTAGTACTTTTGTTCAATCTGTTAACTTAAATGAAAATTGAAACCTCAAACTCCTAGTGATATAATA